>JBMUAQ010000062.1:0-12199 GCA_049454855.1 Ilumatobacteraceae bacterium | reverse complement strand
CCGTCGCACTTTGTGGGCCTGCCGCAGTCACTGTCGGACGTTGCGGCCAGTTCGGAGGTGAAGTTGTCGATGGCCTTCTGGAGAACGGTGATGCTCATTTCAGTGACCGTAGCCGACCACGTCCTGGGTCCATCTGTCGTCAGGTGATCCTGACGGTGACAGTCTTGGAGGACTTCAGCCCGGTCTTGGTGTTCGTGCGTAACTGCGTGAGTTTGCACGGCCTGCCCGCCTTCACCGTGTAGACACGGCCGGCGCGCAGCGTGCAGCCGGTTCCGGTCACCTTCCACGTCACCCGGTAGCCCTTCGGCACCGTGATCAGTTTCGACGGCTGTACGAGCGACTTCGCCTTCACGCTCCAGGTGGTGCGGTTCACCATGAACGGTGCCGTCGACGAGGACGTGTTCGTGGTGGTGCCGGTCTTCGGCACCGCGGGGGCGATGAGTGCCTGGTAGATCTGGTTCGCGTTCTGGTTCCCGCCCGTGTTCGCCACGCTCGTCACGTACACCTCGGGGGATGAGTAGGTGAGGTTCGGGAACTTGATGAGGACGCCGAGGTCGGTGATGGTGAACGTGCGCTCCAGCACGCTCTCCACGCCGTCCTTCTTCACCGAGGCCGCCAGTGCGTTGTCGAGACCGGTCTGGGTCTTGTCGATCTTCCACTGCTCGAGCAGCCCGTTCGGGAGGAATGCGCTGAACGACCCCGAGTTCACGGTGGTTCCGTCGGCGAGGAGATGCGGGGCCGCCACCTTCACCTGCACCTGCTTGTTCCCCTTGGCGTCGAACGACACCGACGGCTGGTGGAAATACGTGGCGTTGGTGGACGTCCAGATCGGGCCCGGCACGTCGGCGCCCGGCGAGTTCACGAACGAGCTGGAGCGCGCGTAGAACAGCAACGGGTTGCTCTCCGCCCGGTTCACGTTGCAGACCACGAACTGCATGCTCGGGACGCCGCATCGGTCGGTCCACGGCTTGGTGCGGTCGTCACTCTTCTCGGTGTCGAAATCAATGTGCTGCGCGGCGGACTCGATGGCCACGCGGGCGGGCTTGCCCTCCATCGTGAGGGTGAGGTCCTGGCCGCTCATCGAGAAGTTCATCGAACCGTCCCGCGCGGCGAGAACGCTGTACTGGGGCATGCGGTGCGCCTTGTAGCGAAGCACCACCTTGACCACGGAGTTCTCGGTGAGCACGGGAGAGAGGTCGACCCTCCCGCCGCCGCCGTTCGATTGGTCGGCGGGTCGCTTGCCCCAGCCCCACAGCTCGCCCTTGGCGAGCGTGGCCCCCTGCGGCACACGGAACGCCACGATGTTCGCCTCGAGCTGGGCATTCGACACCGAGGCGTCGTGCAGCTTGTATGCAGTGAGATACCCGAGGATCTTCAGTTCGGCCGGTGCCGCACCGCCGTCCACCGTGACGTCGTAACAGAAGTTGGTGACACCGCGCGCCGTGTCGCACTTCACGATCACGATGCCGGGGGCATCGCTCTCGTTGCCGGGCATGTGGCAGGGGTCGTCGGGGACACCCATCTGCGCCGGGCACACCGGGAGCAGCTGCTCGTAGTACGGGGTCGGCTCGGCCGCGGCGCCGACCCGTGCGGGGGATGTCTGGGCCCCGACGGCGGCCAGCACCGCGAATGCGACGGCACCGCGAATGAAGCCGTTCCCCCGATGCATGACTCCCGAGCCTACTGCTGCCCCCGTGACGCTCCCCTACAGTTGACGACGTGCCGGTGCCCGAGGTTCCCGTGGTCGGATTCATCGGAACGGGCCACATCGCCACGTTCCACTCGAAGATGCTCCGGCGCTGCGGGGTGCCGCACTCCCGCGGACCGGTGTTCGACATCGACGAGTCGCGTGCGGAGGCCTTCGCCGCCGCGAGCGGGAGTCACGTCGTCGCCGACGAACAGGCCGTGGTGGACGGCAGCGACCTCGTGTACGTCACCACCTGGACCAGCGAGCACGAGCGGCTCGTCGACATGTGCATCGCGGCCGGAAAGCCGTTCTTCTGCGAGAAGCCGCTGTCGACGGGGCTCGAGGGAGCCGCCCGGATGACGCAACGTGCCGCGGCATCGGGGCTCACGCACCAGTGCGGGCTCATCCTGCGGCGCAGCCCCGCCTACATGCTGGCCCGCGAGCTCATCGCCGACCGCGCAGCGGGAGGAGTGATGGCGGTGGTGTTCCGCGACGACCAGTTCATCCCCGTGCAGGGTCACTACAGGTCAACGTGGCGCGGCGACGTGGAGAAGGCCGGCGCGGGGACACTCCTCGCGCACAGCAGCCACGACGTGGACATGCTGCGGTTCCTCGTGGGTGATGTGGGAGATGTGTCGGCGCGCGCGACGTACGCGCACGGGCTCCCTGGCATCGACGACTCCGTGGCGGCATCCATCGGTTTCGCGAACGGTGCCGTGGGCACGCTCACCACGGTGTGGCACGACAACCTCTCGCGTCCGAGCCTGCGGCACGTGGAGGTGTTCTGCCGCAACCGCACCGTCACCATCTCGGGAGATGACTGGTACGGGCCGGTCACATGGAGCGACGCCGACGGCAGTACCGGGTCACTGGCGGGCGAGGAACTGGTGGCGCGCACCGAAGGCCTGGCACCGGGCAGTGCCAACCCCGACGGCGCGTTCGTGCGCGCGGCGGTGGAAGGCTCCCCCGGTCACCCCGACTTCACCGTGGCGCTGGAGGCGCACCGCATCGTGGAGGCGATGTATGCAAGCGCCCGCACCGGCGGTTCGACTGTTCACCTGGATGAGGTCAGCGCGTGACTGATCCGGTTGTCACGTTGCCCACGGCCGACATCCTCGGCCTGCGGGTGCGGGTGCTGCGCAAGGGGACGCCCTTCACGCACGCGAGCTACCCGGAGGATTCCTACCCCGACGTGGTGAACTTCTGCGTGGTGCGCGACGGTGAGCCGGTGGCCACCTCCACTTGGTTCTCGAAGGAGTGCCCCGAGATGCCCGGCGTCCCCGCGGTGCAGCTGAAGGGCATGGCGGTGGACGACTCCCTGCAGGGCTCTGGCCTCGGTGCACTGCTGATCGTGCGGGGCATCGAGCACGCACGGTCCCTCGGGGCGAAGGTTGTGTGGGCGCGTGCACGTGACTCCGCGCTGTACTTCTACGAGCGTCGCGGGTTCCGCACTGCTGGCGACGGGTTCATCGACGAGCCCACTGCCATGCCTCATCACATCGTGCTGCGCGAGGTGTGACGACCATCGGGCCGGTCGCCCTCTTGTTCGGCGGGTCGAACGATTCCGGCGAGGTGCATGAACCCTGCCGGCGTGCGGTTCACCGAACGCTTAGATTCGGGCCATGACACAGGAACCGGCGAGCCCGCGCGTCACGGTGCGCCGCGGTGCACACCACGCCACCTACGACCGCGACGCCATGCTGCACATCCTGCGCGCGGGGCACGTCGCCCACGTGGGGGTCAACACCCCCGACGGTCCGCTGGTGCTGCCGATGGCATACGGCGTCACCGACGACACCATGTACCTGCACGGCGCGCTCGCCAACTCACTCCTGAAGGCCGGCGCGGGAACAGAGGTGTGCGCAACCGTCACCCTGCTGGACGGCCTGGTGTTCGCCAAGACCCCGTTCAACCACTCGATGAACTACCGCTGCGTGGTGGTGCGGGGTGCGGCACGCGCCGTCACCGACGAAACCGAACGTCTCGACGCCCTGCGCATCATCTCCGACCATGTGGTGGCGAACTGGGACACCGCCCGCCCGCCGAACGCCTCGGAGCTCCGCGCCACCCGGGTGATTGCTCTCCCGCTCACCGAGATGTCTGCCAAGACCGGCGAGGGAATGCCCACGAACGACGACATCGACGCCGATGCCCCGTACTGGACGGGCATCGTGCCACTCGTTGCACGGTGGGGCGAGCCAGTCTCTGCACCCGATTCGGGCGCACCGATTCCTGCGCCGATTGCCGGACTCACCGGCACACGCATCAGTCCTTCACAGGGATGACGGTGGAGTAGCGCACCTGCGCGTTCACGCGCGGTGAGGCGAGGATCTCGAGGGTCCACTCCCCCGCATACGGGAACTGCACCACACCGCTCCAGTGGTTCGCGCCTATCTCGGTCATGTCCACCGGGATCGCAGGCACCTCCCGCGAGGGCAGCGCCACCCGCACGACGACGTCCTTCACAGGGGTGATCGCCCCGCCCGGCGGCGAGAACAGCACGTGCACCTCGGCAGTCCCCTTCCGCGGCGGCACCACCGACACTTCCACGATGATGTTGCCCTCCACGAGCGTTGCCGAGTGCGACTCCACCGTGCTGCGCACCTCGCGCGGGGACGACGACACCAGACCCGCCGTCAACCCGAGCACGAGAACGGCAATCACGGCCTCCACACGCAGCAAGCCGCCGAGCTCGGAGCCGCGGCCGGCACGCACCGTTCGCCGTGCCCTCACACCGAGCAGAAGCACCACAGCAACCAACGCCACCTTCCCGGCGAGGAACCACCCGTAGCGGGTATCGCCCCACGCCGAGGGACCGTCAGTGAGGTGCAACGACTGCGCCACACCGGTGACAACCGCAACCGGAAGTGCCACCGTCGCCGACTGCGAGAACCTGCCGAGCACGAGGCCACCGTGCGGTCCCGACTCGATGTCGCGCCGCGCCGCGACCAGCACCGTGACCCCGCCTGCCCATGTGCCGACGGCGAGCATGTGCACGAGATCGACCGGTGCCCACAACCATGCGTTCGACTCCGCGCTCGGGTGGCCGGAGAACGAGAACGTGGCCGCGGTGAGCACCAGCAACAACCCCGCCACGATGCCCGTCACACTCGTCCACTCGCTCCGGCGCAGCATCTGCACCAGCGCGAACCACAACAGAACCAGCACGATGCGCGCGAGCAGTGCCGCACCGAGCCGCGACGGGGCGACATCCCCCACCGACGACAGACCGAACACGTCGGCCCACCCCCCGCCGGTGACCCATGCACCCTGCATGAGGAACACCGCGAGGGCCCCGGCGAGCGACAGCACCACCCCCGTGAGCGCCGACAGCACCACCCGACCGGACCCCAGGTGCCTCGTGCCCCACGCCAGCGTCACGGAGCCTGCGAGCAGCATGAAACCGGCGAACGCCACGAACCGTGCAACCGCGAGGGGCGCCCCGAGCGGAGACTTCTCCTTCACCGCCTGCACCACGCTCTCCACGAGGTCATAACCGAGACCCGAGCTTGTCGTGCCGATCTCGAACGGGAAGGCCCCGCTCACGGGATGACCGTCCGCGCTCGTGACCCGCCACACCACCACGTATGTGCCGTTGCCGAGATTCGGCAGGTCGGCCACCACGACGGAGGGGTTGTTCGGCGCGTGCGCGGGACGGCCGATCGGCACCTCCGTCTGCTCGCCGTCGAACAACCGGACGCTGGAGAGACCCACATCAACTGATTCGTTGAAGCCCAGCTCCAGCCGGTCGGGCGCCTTCGGCAGCACGCTCGATGCAGCCGGCGTGGAGATGATCAGCACGGCGTGTGCGGATGCCGTGGCGGGGAAGACGAGCGCGAGCACCACCCACAGCGAGACAGCCCACGCGAGAACGCGGCGCAGCACGTTCACAGGCCGGGCCCCTCCGGCAGGCCCTCCACCGACGCACGGCGGATCAACCACGCCACCCGCAGTTTCTCGGGAAGCTCCAGTGCGCGTGCCGGCAGCTGGGTGAGCCCCATCGGGTGGCTCGCGGCCCACGCCATCCTCTGGCGCTCGAGTTCCATGCGCACGTACAGGTCGGGCCAGTCCTCGTGCGTGTACCCCGCATCCAGGTCGACCAGGTGCACCACGGTCTCGCGCAGCCGCCGGAACGGGAACTCCGCAACCGGCAGCGTTGCGCCGCTCGCCATCACCCCGGTGCCCGACCACATCGCGGCGTCACTGCGGAACCACACGGCCTCCAACGCGTACACCGCCGCACGCAGGTTCCCAGCCAGAATCCCCGCAGGGTCGTGCGCACCGTCCTCGAGCCCCGCGTTGCGCACAGTCATCTGGTCCGGTTCCCCCGGGTACTGCACACCCACCTCGCCGGCCGCGGCGGCCGTGCACAGACCCGTGAACGACTCTGCGTTGCGTCGCAGGTGGTTGAGCACATGGCCCCTCGTCCAGCCGGGGAGCAGCGAAGGTGCGCGCACCTGTTCGTCGGTGAGACCGTCGGCAATCTGCAGCAGCCGCTGGTGTGCGGCGGTGCATGCCTCCACCGTGCGGTCGATCACGCGCGGGTCGGGTGCCTCCACGGCCTCCAGCCTACGGCTCAGCGCAGGTCGGGTCCCCTGCGCGGCACCACCACAATCGTCCCGTCGGCGTCCCGGTGCACGCTCACGCTCACGCCGTAGAACTCGGCGAGCGTCTCGGGTGCCAGCACCTCCTCGGCGGTGCCCTGCACCACGCGGTGACCCTCGTGCATGAGCACGAGCCGGTCGCTGTAGATGCCGGCGAGGGTGAGGTCGTGCATCGCACTGATCACGGTGAGACCGTGCTCGCGGCGCAGACGGTCGACGAGTTCCAGCGCCTGCTGCTGGTGCCCAATGTCGAGTGCGCTGGTCGGCTCGTCGAGGAGCAGGATCGGGGCCTCCTGCGCCACCGCGCGCGCGATGACGAGACGCTGCCTCTCGCCGCCGGACAACGTGTCGATGAGCCGCTCTGCAAGACCGGACAGGTCGAGCCGCTCCACCACGTCGTCCACCATGGAACGGTCGTGCCGCGACTCCGACCCGAAGTGCGACACGAACGGGTTGCGCCCGAGCAGCACGTACTCGCGGCCGGTCATGCCCGTGGGCAGCACCGGGTTCTGCGGCACGTACGCAACCAGCTGTGCCCTGCGGCGCGCGGGGCGCGAGTGCAACGGTGCACCGTCCACGAGCATCCGCCCGCCGTGCGGGGTCACGCCCGCCACCGCGCGAAGCAGCGACGACTTCCCCGCCCCGTTCGGGCCGATGACGCACAGCCACTCGCCCGGCCGCACCGTGTCGGTGAATCCGTGCACCGCGGTGTGGCCGCCGTAGCGCACCGACACATCATCGAGATGGAGCGAGGTCACTGCGTCCCCCCGGCGGGCCGCACATGGCGCGTGCGAAGAAGCAGCAGGAAGAACGGCGCGCCGAGGAACGCCGTCACCACACCGATCGGCGTCTCGGCGGGGCGGTCGAGCACGCGCCCGGGGATGTCGGCCACGATCAGGAACGCCGCACCGAGGATCATCGACAGCGGCAGCACCAACCGGTACGAGGCCCCGGCGAGCAGCCGCACGGCATGCGGGACGATGATGCCGACGAACCCGATGAGTCCGCTCACGGCCACCACCGCAGCCGTGCCGAGCGTTGCCGCACCCACCACCACGAGACGGATGCGGCGCACGTCCGCACCGAGCGCGCTGGCCTCCTCGTCACCGACCCTCAGCACATCGAGCAGACGACGGTGCATCAGCAGTGCCACGGTGCTCACCACCACGTACGGCAGCACGAGCCGCACGTCACCCCATGTCGCGGTGTTCAGACGACCGAGGATCCACGAGTACACCTGGCGCACCACATCGGTGTTGCGCTGCAGGAGGAACGTCTGGATGGCAGTGGTGAGCGATGTGACGGCCACCCCCGCCAGCACGAGCGTCGTGGAGGCGCGTTCCGAGCCGAACGCCGACCCCACCACGTACGTGACCACCACGGCCACGAGGCCGCCCACGAAGGCCGCGAGCGGCAGCGGGTCGATGATCCACGACTCGCTCGCGTTCCGGCCGACGGTGAACACCACGGTGGCCCCGAGCCCGGCACCGGCCGCGACGCCGAGGAGATACGGGTCCACCAGCGGGTTGCGGAAGACCCCCTGGTAGCTCGCCCCCGCCAGCGACAGGGTCGAACCAACCAGCGCAGCGAGCACCACGCGCGGTGCACGGATGTTCCAGATGATCGACCAGTTCGACGTGCCGGCCGGCCCCACGAGGATGCCGAGCGCGAGCGCCGCGGCGAGCGCCAGCACCGAGCCCACCACCCAGGCGGTGCTGCGCACGGTGTCACGGCGAGACGGGGCCGGCACGACAGTCATCGGGTCAGGAACCGAGTTCCTGCACTGCGCTCGCCATGATCTGCACGAGCTCCACGATGCGCGGGCCCCAGCGCGAGGCGACGTCATCATCGATCTCCCATACCCGTCCGTTCCTCACTGCATCGATTGCGGACCAGCCCGGCCTCTTCGACACCTCGGCGATGTTCTGCCCGCAACACTTCACGTCGGCGAGGAAGATGATCGAGGGGTCAGCCGAGATGATCGACTCGGCGTTCATCTGCGGGTAGTTGTTGCCCTCCTCCACGCCGTCGGCGATGTTGGCAATGCCCGTGGACGCGAGCAGCGAACCCACGAACGTCGCGGACGTGACGCTGTAGAGCGTGTTGTCCAGTTCGTAGAAGTAGCTTGCGCCCTCGGGTGCGACCACACCGGAGAGCGCCTCATTGATGTCGGCGTCCATCCCGTCGATGAGAGCGGCTGCCTCCGACTCGCGGCACAGCATTGCACCGAGCGCATCGATCTGCGTGTACACATCACCGATGGCCGTGGGAGCGGCCCCCGTCCACACCTCGAGCGCCGGCTTCACCGACTGCAGCTGCGCGGTGATGCTGTTCATGTCGTTCGAGATCAGCACGATGTCGGGGTCGTACCCGAGGATCTCCTCCGCGTTCGGCTCGAATGCCGAGATCTTCGTGACCTTGTCGGCCGCCTCGGCCGGCCAGTTCGACAGGCTGTCGACGGCGACCACCTGGTCACCGGCACCGATGGCGTACACCATCTCCGTGGCCGTGGGCGAGAGGCTCAGCACCTTCTTGCCCGCACCGCTGCACACACCTGCGGTGGTGTCGGGCGAATCGGTGGTGCCGGGCGGGCCGTCACCACCGCCGCACGCGGCCAGGAAAACGAGAGAGGCGGCCGCCAGAATGGCAACGCGCCTCGTGAGCAGTGGGTTCTTCATTGTTTCTTCCTCCGAAGTTGTCAGAGAAAGAAGAGTGGGTCACAGATTCCGGCTGTGCCGGTTGCCTCCGCGGACCGCCCTTCCTTCGAGGACTGGTGTGTCGCACACGCGGTGAAGGCGACCGGACTCGCGCGGCGCACCGGATGTGCGCCCGCATCACCGTTGCGGGACAGTGCCGGGATCTCACCGGACTTCGCTGCACTGCGTGCAACACCCCTATTGGGGTGCAGGGTCGACCGTAGCACGGACACACGGTGCGGCCGAACGCCGCGATCAACCCCTATGCGAACAGGTCGATGATGCGCTGCACGCCCTCAGCGAGGTCGTCGTCGCCCAGCGCGAACGAGAATCGCGCATACCCCGGGGAACCGAATGCCTCGCCGGGAACGATGGCAACCTGGGCCTCCGACAGGATGAGATCGGCAAGCTCGAGGGTGTCGGCGGCCTTCTTGCCGTTCACCGTGCGGCCGACGAGGTTCGAGAAGTTCGGGTAGCAGTAGAACGCACCCTGGGGCTCCATGCAGGTGACACCGGGAATGGTGTTCAGCATCGTCCACATCTTCCGGCCGCGGCGCTCGAACGCCTCGCGCATGCGCGCCACCGCCGAGAGGTCGCCGCTCACGGCCTCGAGCGCGGCCATCTGCGACACATTCGACACGTTGGAGGTGGTGTGCGACTGGAAGTTGACGGCCGCCTTCATCACGTCCTTCGGCCCGATCATCCAGCCGACGCGCCAGCCCGTCATGGCATAGGTCTTCGCGACGCCGTTCAGCACCAGTGTCTGCCCGGCGAGCTCGGGCACGAGAGCCGGCATGGACGAGAAGGCGTGCGCGCCGAAGGTGAGGTGCTCGTAGATCTCGTCGGTGATCACCCACACCTTGTTGCGCAGCGCCCACTCACCGATTGCCCTGGTCTCCTCGGGTGAGTACACCGAACCCGTCGGGTTGCTGGGCGACACGAACACCAGTGCCTTGGTGCGCGGCGTGAGCGTGCGGTCGAGCTGCTCCACGGTCACCTTGAACTCGGTGCTCTCGTCGGTATCGATGATGACCGGCACGCCGCCGGCGAGGGTGACCGCCTCGGGGTAGGTGGTCCAGTACGGGGCGGGGAGGATGACCTCGTCGCCGGGGTCGCACAGAGCGCAGAACGCCACGTACACGGCGTGCTTGCCGCCGTTCGTGACCAGCACCTGGTCGGCAGTGACGGAATATGCGGAGTCCCGCATCGTCTTCGTTGCGATTGCCTCGCGCAGCTCGGGCAGGCCCGCAGCAGGCGTGTAGCGGTGGTTCTTCGGGTCGCGGGCGGCACGCACCGCCGCCTCCACGATGTTCTCCGGGGTCGGGAAGTCGGGCTCACCGGCGCCGAAACCGATGACGTTCTGGCCCTGTGCCTTCAGTGCCTTCGCCTTCGCGTCGACCGCGAGGGTTGCGGACTCCGCGATGGAGGACAGGACGGACGACACACGACGCAGTTCGGACGGACCGGGCATGCGAAATAGGATTGCAGGGTGAGCGACAAGAACCAACCCGCTTTCCGCATTCCCGGGTCACTGCTTCCGTCCGACGGTCGCTTCGGCTGCGGCCCCTCGAAGGTGCGTCCCGAACAGATCGAGGCGGTCGTGTCGCGCGCGGTCTCTGTGATGGGAACGTCGCACCGTCAGTCGCCGGTGAAGAACATCGTGGGCAGCGTGCGCGAGGGGCTCACGTCACTCTTCGGTCTCCCCGACGGATGGGAGATCATCCTCGGGAACGGCGGTTCCACGGTGTTCTGGGACGCCGCCACGTTCGGTCTCTTCCGCGAGCGCAGCCAGCACCTCGTGTTCGGTGAGTTCGGCGGGAAGTTCGCGGAGGCCTCGGCCGCCGCCCCGCACCTTTCCGACCCTGTGGTGGTCACGAGCGAGCCGGGATCGCGCCCTGCCCTCGTGGCGGACCCGTCGTGCGACTCGTACGCCTACCCGCACAACGAGACCTCCACCGGCGTGATGATGGACCCGGTGCGCCCTGCAGGCGACGGTCTGGTGGTGGTGGACGCGACGTCGGCATCGGGCGGCATCATGTGGGACCCTGCACAGGTCGACGTGTACTACTTCGCACCGCAGAAGTGCTTCTCGAGCGACGGCGGTCTGTGGCTCGCGGCGTGCTCCCCCGCCGCCATCGACCGCATCCGGCAGATCAAGGCATCGAAGCGTTGGGTGCCGGCATCACTCGACCTCGCAATCGCCCTCGACAACAGCGTTGCGAACCAGACCTACAACACCCCCGCACTCGCCACGCTGATCATGCTGGACGAGCAGGTGAGGTGGATGAACGCGAACGGCGGTCTCGCATGGGCGGCAGGCCGCTCGGCACAGTCGGCGCGCACGCTGTACTCGTGGGCGGAATCACGTCCCTTCGCGTCGCCGTTCGTTGCCGACCCCTCGCACCGCTCCACCGTGGTCGGCACCATCGACCTCGAGGGAGTGGATGCCAACGACGTGAACGCGGTGCTGCGGGCGAACGGCATCGTGGACACCGACAGCTACCGCAAGCTGGGCCGCAACCAGCTGCGCATCGGCATGTTCCCGTCGGTGGAGCCCGACGACGTGGCACGGCTCACCGCCTGCATCGACGCGGTGGTGGGGCACCTCACCGCCTGACCGTAGGCTCGGGTGCATGCCGCTCGAGGTCGACGAGGTTCTGGAGCGTTACTGGGACGAGATCGGCCCGCTGCGCAACCCGGTGATGCTCGTGGCACTGCAGGGCCTGTTCGACATCGGCAGCGTGGCCACCAGCGCACTCGACTGGATGCTGAAGGAGCGCGACTGGACGGTGGTGGCCGACATCGACCCCGACCCCTTCTTCGACTTCACCCAGGCACGGCCCGAGGTGTGGAACGACGAGAACGGCGACCGCCAGGTGCGCTGGCCCGAGAACGAGTTCGCCGTGATCCGCTACCCCGAGGGATCGCGCGACATCGTGGTGCTGAACGGCATCGAGCCGCACCTTGCCTGGCCCACGTTCACCGACTGCATCATCGACGTGGTGCGCGGCCTCGGGGTGGAACTGGTGGTGTCGCTCGGCGCGGCCGCCGAGCAGGTTCCCCACACCCGTGTGCCCTTCGTGGTGGGCTCCAGCACCAACGAGGACCTCGCGGGTCGCCTCGGCCTCACCATGCCCCGCTACCAGGGCCCCACCGGCGTCGCCGGCGTGATGCTCGAGGCCATGGACCGCGCCGGCATCCCGAACGTGAGC
>JBMUAQ010000061.1:0-12279 GCA_049454855.1 Ilumatobacteraceae bacterium | reverse complement strand
CCACCGGCCCGCCGGGCGGGCACGCCCATCGCCGCGAGCACGTGGGACGGCTCCATCGCACCGCTCGCGCACGCCGATGCCGCCGATGCACACACGCCCTGTTCGTCGAGAAGAAAGAGGATCGATTCGCTCTCGAGACCCTCGAGACAGAGGTGCGCGATGCCGGGCACCGCGGCGTCCACGGTGGGGGTTGCCACCGGAACCTGCGACACGATCCCGTCCACCAGACGTGTGCGCAGTGCCGACACCCTGGCAACCGTCGCCTCACGGTCACGGTGGGCCACTGCCATCGCGGCGGCGGTGGCCACGATGCCTGCCACGTTGTGCGTCCCACTGCGCCGGTCGCGCTCCTGACCACCCCCGAGCACCAACGGCTCGAGTGTCGTGCCCTCGCGCACCACCATCACCCCGCAGCCCTTCGGGCCGCCGAACTTGTGCGCGGACACGGTGAGCACGTCCACGTGCGGCCACAGGGTCGAGGGGTCGAGCCATGTCACTGCCTGCACGGCGTCGGTGTGCAGCACGGCGCCCGGAGCCGCGCGTCGCACCTCGCGCGACACCGCCGCGAGGTCGCTGACGGTCCCCACCTCGTTGTTCACCGACATCACCGACACCACGGAGACATTCCCGGCGCGGCCGAGCGCGGCCGACAACTCGGCGGGGTCGACAGAGCCGTCACCGCGCACGGGGAGCACCCTTCCCTCCGCGTGCTCGACACAGTGCAGAACGGCGTGGTGCTCGGCGGCCGGGCACACCGCGGTGCCGCCGCCCCTGCGCACCGCCCCGAGCACCGCTGCGTTCGCGCCCTCGGTTCCGCCGCTCGTGAACACGACCTCACCGGGGGAACACCCCACCAGCTCCGCGACGAGATCGCGTGCCTCGTCCACCGCCCTGCGCGCGTCACGGGCGAGCCTGTGGGCCCCCGACGGGTTGGCGAGCGAACCCGTGAGAACCGCGTTCATCGCCTCGAGTGCCTCGGGGTGCATGCTCGTGGACGCAGCGTGATCCATGTACACGGTGCGCAACGGGGTGGCCATGGGGAGAGGCTACCGATGCACACGCGTGTGACGGGCCGTGGTGGAATGGAACCGATGACGACGAACCGATGGGGTCTCGAGGGTTACGGACCAGCGACGTACGGGGATGCGTTCGCCGACGTGTACGACGAGCGCTACTCCGACCTCGGTGACGACGGGTTCATCGACCTGCTTCTCGGTCTCCTTCCCGCAGGGGCGGCGCGTGTGCTCGAGCTCGGCGTCGGCACCGGACGACTTCTCTCCCGGCTGGCGGCGGCGCGCGCCGCAGGTCTCGACGACCTGCGCGGTGTCGACACCTCGGAGCCGATGCTCGCCCGTGCCCGCTCCGCGCCGCACCTGGAGTCGGCCGGGCTGTCGAGACACGACTTCTCGGAGTCGTTGCCGGAGGGACCGTTCGACCTCGTGTACTGCGGCTGGAACACCTTCATGATGCTCCCCGACGTCGATGCCGTGTCGCGCGCGATCAACCTCGCCGCCGGCGTGCTCGGTGGCGGGTCTCTCGCGATCGACCTGACCCCTCCGAACCCGAAGTGGACGTCGACGATGTCCGGCGTCGAGCTGGACGAGATGACGGCCGACAAGGTGACGCTGTGGGCCTACCGCTACGACCCCGCGTCGTGCAGGATGAACTCCCAGTACGTCGAGATCGCCCACGGCACCGCCCCTGTGCTGCGACCCACGACGGTGCTCTACGTCCCGGTCGAACTGCTCGACGAGCTGGCGGGCGCGGCGGGACTGCATCTCGTGCACCGCTCGGCCGACGGTCTGGGAGCGGAAGTGACCGAGGAGAGCCGGCGCGTCGTCTCCGTCTGGCGACGGCCGTGACACGTCGTCGTTGCACGGCCGGCTGCCCCTATCCTGTGGGGCAGTGAGTCAACTCCGACTGAACCTCCTCACCGGCCGCTGGGTCACCATCGTTCCCGACCGCGCCGCACGCACCACCGACTTTGCGCCGCGCGTGACGCAGGTGGAGTCCGACCCCGATCTTGCCTGCCCGTTCTGCCCCGGCGCAGCCGACCCCGACCCCTCCATCACCGAGATTGATGACGCGACCGGCGAATGGTCGATGCGCGTCGTGGCGAACCGCTACCCCGCTTTCGTCGGCGACGAGTCGATGGCGGTGCGCAACCTCGGGCCGGTGCACGTGCTCGCCGAGGCGAGCGGTGCGCACGAGGTGTTCGTGTTCTCGCGTGACCACGACACGCGTCTCGAGCGGTTCACTGACGACAGGGTCGCAACGTTGATGCGCACGCTGCGCGACCGCTTCCTCGCACATGCCTCCACCCCCCACATCCGCTACACGCAGGCCATCGTGAACCACGGCCGCGAGGCTGGTGCGTCGCTTGCACACCCGCACGGGCAGTTGCTCGGCCTTCCCTTCGTGCCGGGCGAGATCCTCGAGGAGGAGCGCGCATTCGAGCGCTTCAAGGGCGGCTGCATCGTGTGCACCACTGTGGAGACCGAGGAGACGGGCGAGCGCATCGTGATGCAGAACGACCACGCGGTGGTGGTGTGCCCCTTCTGGAGCAGCGGGCCGTACGAGCTGTTGATCATGCCCCGCGCCCACCAGCAGCACCTCACCGATGCCTCCGACGACCAGCTTGCCGGCGTGGGCACCGCCATCCGTGATTCCCTCAACCACGTCGTCACCACCCTCGGCGACGTTGCGTACAACCTCGTGTTCCACACCGCCCCGGCGCACCATTCGGGCCAGTACCACTGGCACGCGCACCTCTTCCCGAAGCTCACCACCACGGCGGGCTTCGAGAGGGGCACCGGCGTGATGATCAACATCGTCGCGCCCGAGACCGCCGCGGCCGCCCTGCGCCGGGCAGCAGTCAGCGCCTGATGCCCGGTATCCGCGTCGCCGTCGACATCGACGCACCCGTGGAGCGGGTGTGGCAGGTGGTGGAGCCCGTCGAGCGGCACGTCGACTGGATGGCCGACGCGGTCGCGATCCGGTTCAAGAGCAGCCAGACCCGCGGGGTGGGAACCGAGTTCTTCTGTGACACCAAGGTCGGGCCCATCAAGCTGGTGGACGAGATGACGATCACCGCATGGGAGCCGAACCGCGTGATGGGCGTGCGCCACACGGGGGTCGTGACAGGCACGGGCGAGTTCACGCTCGAGCCGAGCGCCGCGGGCGGAACCCGGTTCACCTGGACCGAGACACTCGTCTTCCCGTGGTGGCTGGGCGGCCCGCTCGGCGCACTTGTCGGTGGCCAGATCGTGATGAAGGCGATCTGGCGCCGCAACCTCCGCGAACTGAAGAAGCTCGTCGAATCCGCCGGCTGATGCGCCGCCGTCAGGCGACGGCCCGCAGGAGCGCGGTGGCACCCACCCCGGCGAACACCGTCACTGCAAACGGCGCACGGCGCCATGACAGCACGATGGCGGTGAGGAGACCGACGAGCCGGGCGTCGATTGTGAGCTCACGCCCGGTGGTGATCTCGTCCTTCGGGATCAGGGCCGCGAGCAGCGCCGCCGGGATCAACAGCAGGCACCGCTGCACCGCAACCGGCATGCGGCGCTTACCGAGCACCAGCGCACCGAGCGCCTTCAGCGCATAGGCAACGGCACCGAGCGACAGCACGAGCCCCCAGGTCATTCGTCGGTTCCGTCCGTCGGCTCGGGCTGCAGCCCGAAAAGCATCCCGAATGCGGCCACGAGAATCGGCAAGCCGACGGGCAGGAACGGAACCAGCGCCACGGATGACACCGCACCGAACAACGCCGCCCGCCTGCCGTTGCGCGTGCGCAGGTGCGGCACGATCATCGCCGTGAACATCACGGGCGCGGCGACGTCCAGCCCGTACGTGGAGGGGTCGATCGAGTTTCCGGCGAGCGCACCGAGCAGCGTCCCGAGGTTCCACGCCGCATAGAGGATGGGTGCCGACACCCAGAACGCGGTGCGGCGTGCGTCCGGGTCTCTCTCGGCAGTGACGAGCGCGGTGGTCTCGTCGATCACCCACTGTGTGCCCACCAACCGGGAGACGAGCCGCCCCCGCAGCAACGGAGAGAGCGCCAGCCCGTACACCGCGTTGCGCCCGGCCAGGAGAACAGCGCCCCCGAACGCGCTCGCTGCCGAGCCGCCGGCGCCGATCACGCTCACCACCGAGAGCTGGGAGGCACCCGTGAAGACGAACAACGACATCATGCAGGCCTGCGCAACCGATGCCCCCGCACCCACGGCAAGCACACCGAAGGACATCCCGAACACCACGAAAGCCACGCCGATCACGAGCGCCGCGGAGACGAACCTGCGTGCCCCGGGGGCACGGAAATGGTGCATGTCAGCGGCCGGTGAACTTCGCCTTGCCCGGCCCGTTCTCGAGGAAGCTCCTCACCCCGGTGCGTGAGTCCTCGGTGCGGAACACCTCCTCGAACAGCTCGAGCTCCAGGGTCAGCCCGGACGCGAGATCCGTGTCGATCCCCTCGTTGACCGCACGCTTCACGAGCCGCGCGGCCTGCGCAGCGCCGGTGGCAACAGTGGAGGCGAGCTCGAGCGCACGACTCATCAGGCTCTCCGGCTCCACGACCTCGTCGGCGAGCCCGATGCGCAGGGCCTCGTCGGCCCTCACCTGGCGCCCGGTGACCATCATCTCCTTGGCACGCGATGGGCCCACCAGCCGCGGGAGTCTCTGCGTGCCGCCGCCACCGGGGATGATGCCGAGAAGGATCTCGGGCTGGCCGAACACGGCCTTCGTGCCGGCGATGCGGTAGTCGCACGCCATCGCCAGCTCACACCCCCCGCCCAGCGCGTAGCCACTCACGGCCGCGATGACGAAACCAGGATGCGCGGCAACCGCATCAAGCGTGCGGTGGAACGCTGCACCGATTGTGCGCGCCTCGTCGGGCCCGCCGAACTCGGAGATCTCCGCGCCGGCAGCGAACAACCTGTCACCCCCGGTGAGAACGACCGCGGGTGCGCCGAGAACGGCGGGGTCCGTGATGACGTCGTGGATCCTGCCCAGCATCGCCGTGGACAGTGCGTTCACCTTCGGCGAGTTGAGCGTGAGCACCACGACCCCGTCATCCCTGTGCTCGACCAGAACCAGTCCCTCGTTCGTCATCTCAGGCCCCCACTCCCCTCAGCATCTCGTCGGCCGCGCTCCATGGGTCCGTCGCGCGCGAGAGCACGTCGGACTGCAGTTTCTCCCACCGCTCGCCGGTGCAGATCTCCCTGGCCCGGTGCTCGAGGCGCCGCGCCACGATCTCGCGCAGTTCCTCGCGCAGACGGAACTCGCGTCGCTGCGCGAGAAGACCGTTGGTGGTGATCTCCGCACGGTGTTGCTCCACGGCGGCCCACAGGTCGACGATGCCCTCGCCGGTGCTCGCGACGGTGGCGATGATCGGCGGGTGCCACGCATCGTGCGGGAGGTCGCTCAGCTCCAGCATCTGCTCGATGTCACGGCGGGTCTCCTCCACGCCCTTGCGGTCGGCCTTGTTGATCACGAAGATGTCGGCGATCTCCATGAGGCCCGCCTTGTTGGCCTGCACGCTGTCGCCCCAGCCGGGGTTCAGCACCACCACCGTGGTGTCAGCCTTGCCGGCGATCTCGACCTCGACCTGTCCCACGCCCACCGTCTCGACGAGCACCCAGCCGCGACCGACCGCATCGAGCAGGCGTATCGCCTCCGGCGTCGACAACGAGAGACCACCGAGGTGCCCGCGCGTGGCCATGGAGCGGATGAACACACCGGGGTCGGTGGCGTGGTCCTGCATCCGCACCCGGTCGCCCAGGATCGCCCCGCCCGTGAACGGGGACGACGGGTCGATGGCGAGCACGGCAACCTCGGTGCCCGCGCTGCGCAGGTGGCGTATGACGCCGCTCGTGAGAGTGCTCTTGCCCGCGCCCGGTGCACCCGTGATGCCGACGGTGTAGGAGTGCCCGCCGCGCGAGTATGCGAGCCGGCCGAGCGCCCGGGCGTCAGAGTCGCCCCGCTCCAGCATGGACAGTGCCCGCGCCAGCGCGCCGCGGTCGCCCGCGCACGCGGCCTCGAAGAGGTCCCCCGGGTCGACGTTGCGGCGGCCCACTCAGGCGACCTGCACGACCTCGGTGACGCCGTCGATGCGGTCCTTCATGATGCGCTCGATGCCGGCCTTCAGTGTCTGGTCGGACGCCGGGCAGGTCGTGCACGCCCCGGTGAGCGTCACGGAGATCACACCGGTCTCCTCGTTCACCTCCCGCAGGATGATGTCACCGCCGTCGGCAATCAACGCGGGCCTGATGACCTCGATCGTCTCTTCAACCTGCTGTCTGATGGACATCCCGTACTCCTGTGGAACGGATGTGAACGATAGCGATTCACCGCCTCGTTCGGCAGGAACGGGCCGGCGGACGGCGACCGGGGAGGTCACACGGGACCGAATTACGCTGGCCGGATGCTGGCGCACCAGGGAGGCTGGGACGAGATCCTCTTCGTCCTCGTACCGATCGCGTTCATTGCGTTCCTGTTGTCGGTTGCGAACCGCAGGGCGAAGAGGCTCGTGCGTTCGCGCGACGTCAGCCCTGGCGACGGACCCGGCTGACGCTCGCCCCGAGACCGGCGAGCCGGCCCACGATGTCGTCGTAGCCGCGGTCGATGTGGTGCACGTCGTGGATCTCCGTGATGCCCTGCGCCGCGAGACCGGCCACCACGAGCGCCGCACCCGCACGGATGTCGGGGGCGCTCACTGTTGCCCCGTGCAGGTGCTCCACACCGCGCACCACCGCATGGTGACCGTCGATCGTGATGTCTGCCCCCAGCCGACGCAGCTCCTCCACGTAGCGGAACCGACCGGGGTACAGGTTCTCGGTGACGATTCCCGTTCCCCCGGACACCGCGAGCATCGCGACAGCCAGCGGCTTGTAGTCGGTGGCGAAACCCGGGTACGGCAGGGTGGACACGTTCACGGGCGACAGCGGCCCGTCACACGTCACCCGCGCACCACCGTCGGCCGCCTCGACCGACACCCCCATCGCCCGGAAACGGTCGACAAGCATGTCCATGTGGTCGAGCCGTGCCCGGTGCACGGTGACCTCCCCCTTGCACATGGCCACGGCAGCCATGTACGTGGCCGCCTGCACGCGGTCGGTCACCACCTCGTGTGGCACCGCCTGCAGAACGGAGGGGTCGACCCCGGTGACCGTGATGACCGGGGTCCCCTCGCCCTCGATGCGGGCCCCCATGGAGCGCAGCATCGTGCAGAGATCGACGATCTCGGGTTCGCGGGCGGCATTGCGGATGACGGTGACCCCCTCGGCGAGAACCGCCGCGGTCACGATGTTCTCGGTGGCGCCGACACTCGGGAAACCGAACTCCACGTCGGCACCGTGCAGACGTCCGCAGCGGCCGGACACTCCGTCGCCCGTCACCTCGAACACCGCGCCCATGCTCTCGAGTGCGGTGAGATGCATGTCAATCGGGCGGCCACCGAAGTCGTCCCCTCCCGGGAGCGCGATGTCGATGCGACCGAACCTCGTGAGCAGCGGTCCCACGAGGTTCACCGAGGCCCTGATCCGGTCGGCGAGCTCGAACGGGGCCACCGGCGTGATGTTCCCGTCGTTCGTGATGACGAGACGCTGGCCTGTCTCCCCCGGGGCCGCCGGCTCGGCAGCAATCACGAGACCCACGGCGCGCAGGAGGTCGGCCATGATCGTGACGTCCTCGATGACGGGTGCGTTCGAGAGCACGTAGCGACCGTCGGCCAGCAGGGCCGCCGCCATCAACTTCAGTACCGAGTTCTTCGCACCCGGCACGGTGACCTCACCCGACAGCGGGCCGCTGGTGGAGGCGACGATGACGTCCTCGCCCGTCACCGTCCGTTCCTGCATCTCCTAAGTATGCTCCCGCCGTGACCACGCAGGGCCGTCATACCGTGTCGCGCGTGCGGTCGTGGTTCTCCTTCCCGCCCGGGTTCGACGAGCGGCACAGGCTCGTGCTGGTGCTGGTGGGTCTCGGTTCGATGCTCTCGGCCTTCACCAACACGCTCTTCACGCAGACAGTCGCGTACGCGGCCGATGAGTTCGGCGTCGACAACTCGGGCCAGGGTCTCGGGGCGGCCGTCGTGCGGTGGGGAATCCTGCTGTCGTTGCCGGTCGTTGCACGTGCCGACTCGCACGGACGGCGACCGATGATCGTGGCCACCGCATGGGCCGCACCGCTCGTGTGCGCGGCCGGTGCACTGTCGCCGAACTTCCCGTTCCTCGTGGCCACCCAGGCGGTGGGACGCCCGCTCGGGCTCACGCTCGACATCCTCCTCGCGGTCCTCGTGATCGAGGAGATGCCCCGCGACATGCGCGCGTACGCAACGGCGCTGCTCGCGATGCTGAGCGGCGCCGGTGCCGGGGTCGCCGTGGCATCACTTCCGCTGGCCGACGGCGGGACCGAGGCATGGCGGTGGGTGTACGTGGTGTCGCTCGTGTGGCTCCCCGTCGCCTGGGTCATCACCCGCCGCCTGCCGGAGTCGGAACGGTTCCTCGCCCGTCGGGAGAGTTTCGTCGGCCATGTGGGGCCCGCTGCACGCGCCGGTCTCACCCGGCATCTCGGCCGCATCTGTTCGGTCGTGTTCCTCACGAACGTGTTCGTGGCCACCGCGTCGATCTTCCAGAACAGGTACCTCAAGGAGACGCGTGGGTACTCGGCGCTCCTCGTGGCGGTCTTCACCACCGCAACGTCGGCGCCGGCAGCGATAGGCCTGGTGCTGGGCGGCAGGGTGGCCGACCGCCGCGGCAGGAGGTTGCTCGGAGCGTTGCTCGTTCCCGTCGGGTCGTTCCTGCTCGCGGCATCCTTTGCGGTGTCGGGGCCGGCGATGTGGACCGTTGCGGTGGTCGGTGCGGTGTTCCTCGGGGCCGCGTACCCGGCCATGGCGGTGTACCGCGGTGAGCTCTTACCCACCCACCAGCCCGGACTCGCGGGAGGCCTCATCATGACCTCATCACTCGTGGGGGGCAGCCTCGGTCTCATCGGGGCCGGCCGCATCGTCGACTCCGGCACGTCCTACGGAACGGTGATGCTGTGGCTCGCGCTCTTCCCGGCGGCGGCGTCGGTTCTGGTGTGGCTGCGCTACCCGGAGACCGCGCACCTCACCCTCGAGGAGATCAACCCCGAGGACGCCGCTTCGTCAACCAATCGCTGACGGTCGCGGCGACCGATTCGTCACAGCCGCGCAGGTCGTGCCCCTTGCCGTCGACGAACACCCACGTGACCTCGCCCGCGACCCGGCGGAACGCCCTGCGCAGTTCCGCAGTCGTGCCGAACGTGTCCCTCGTGCCGCTGATGCACAGCACCGGCACGGTGACACCCGGCAGGTGGGCCGTGCGCTTCTTCTCCGGCTGTGCGGGCGGGTGCAGCGGGTACGACACCAGCACGAGCGCAGCGACGCGCAGCGGGTCGTCAGTGTCTGCGACCGCCATCGAGCACATCCGTCCGCCCATCGACCGTCCCCCGACCGCGATGCGCGAGGTGGGAACGCCGAGTTCGCGGGCGAAGGCGCGCACCTCCTCCTTCACGCACGCCACCAGCACCGGCGCACGGTCGGGCGCCCTTCGCCCGGCACGCCTGTACGGGAAATCCACCCTGCGAACGGGAAGCGGTGACAGTGCCCCCTCCATCGCGACCAGCGAGGGGTGATCGGCCGCCGACCCGGCACCCGGGAACAGGACGACTCCGGCCGGTTTCCTCATCGTCGCGCCGCTCTCACAGGGAGTCGAGCAGCACCCGGCGGGCCTCGGTGATGTCGAGGATCATCTTGTGCGCCGTGGTGGTGTCGCCACCGTGGTCGGGATGCGCACGGCGCAGACTGTCACGGTAACGGGACATCACCTCGCGCCGTGACACTCCCACCGTGCCGCCGGGGAACCCGAGCACGTCGAGCGCCCATGCACGCGGGTCAGCAAGTGCGTTCACATCGGACGACGAGTTGCCGGCGAGGTGTGCGATGAACGCCTTGCCGATGGGGCCGCGCCACACGAGCGAACGGCGCAGAGAGGTGACCACCTGACGTCGTGCCGACGACTCGAGCCGCTCGGCCGCGTACACCGCACCGAGAACCTGCTGCAGCGGTGTGCCCTGGGAGGAGAGGTCGAAGACGATCTCGTCGCCGTCGCGCACCAGGCGGTGGGTGCTGAGCGACAGGCCGTGACGGTCCACCTGGAACCGGTGGCGCAGACGGGGCTGGGGCACGCGGTCACCGCGTTCCACCTGGCCGAGCAGGCGACGGACGTCGACGATGATGTCGTCGTCGAGCTCCGTGGCATGTCCTGCCACGACGGCCCCGAGGAGCACGCCGCCGAATCCGGGTGCGGGGTCGCACGGGAGCACGAGACGACCGAGGGAGATGCGGCGTGTCGGCGCGAGCGGGCGCGAGTGGAAGATCTCGAGCTCCGCCAGCACCATGGCCCCGAACCTACCGACACACCCTCTGCGTATCTTCTGTGACGCATCACGAGTGCCGCGGGAGACCGCGGCCGGCAACCGAGCCGAACCGGCCACCCAGCCGGACCGGCCACGGTGCCTGCACCCGGGATGGTGGGCTTTCCTCCTTTCGCCACCGTCCCGGGTGGATGCGAACCCTGCGCTCCGGGCGGCACGTGGAGGTCACCCGTCAGGTGCGGGCCGTGTGCTCCTCGACGAAGGCAAGGGCGAGTGCGTACTCGCGGACGATGTTCGCAGGGTCGCGGAAGCCGTGGCCCTCGCCGGGCATCATCACCACCTCCACCGAACCCCCGGCCGCCGTCACCGCGTCACGCAGACGCAGCGAGTGGGCCGGTACCACCAGTTCGTCGCGGTCACCGTGGAACGACAGCACGGGAACGTCGGCGAGGTGCCCCGGCGATGCCACCGGTGACACCGCGGTGTCACCCACGAGACGTGCGTTGTAGTGACCCTCGAACGGGTCGGGCGTCGCGAGGAGGAGCTCGAGATCGGTGACGGGGTACGACACCACCGCACATGCCGCGAGCCCCGCATGACGGGCCGCCGCGGAGAGAACGCTCAGTCCGCCGGCACTGCTGCCCATCAGCACGGTGCGGCCCGCCGTGACCCCGAGCACCGCGCGCGCGTGCCGCGCCACGAGCGCGGTGTCATCGGCATCCACCGCACCCCAACCACCCTCGAGCGCGAGTCGGTGGGAGCGACCGTGACCGGTGCTGCCGCGGTGGTCGGGCACCGCAACAGCCCATCCCCGCGACAACCACCAGGTGAAGCGCGGACGCCACGTGACCTGCCACTGGTCAGTCGGCCCGCCGTGCACCCACACAATGAGCCGGCCGTTCGGTCTCGCCGGTCGGTAGAGACGCCACGGCACGGAGTCGGCCGAGTGGACGGTGGGTTCCACGAGCTCGTCGTCGAAGCCGCGCCAGTCCGGCGATGCCGGACCCCACACGAGACTGCGCCGCGGCTCGAACGGGTCCGCCATGTCGTAGGCCACCACCTGTTGGGGTGTGCGTGCGCCGGAGCGCACCGCGGCGAGCGTTCCGCCGGACCACGACACGCAGCCGTGCACGGCGCGTCCCACCATGGTGCGTGCACCTGATGCACGGTCATGCACCCACAGCGAGCCGAACCCGGATTCGTTGCGTGTGTACGCCACGTGCGTGCCCTCGTCGTCGGTGCACCACGTGCGCTGGCCGGGCCCCCACACGGGCCCCGCGTGCTCGAGGCCGTCGTCCACCGCGGCACCGTCCACGGTCACGTTCCATGCACCCGACTCGTCGGACACCCAGCCGGTGCACGTCCCGTTGGAGAACGGCTGCTGCACGGAGACCCCGGGCCGCACCGCGGCATGCGTGAGTCCGCTGCTCGTCCACGACATCTCGGGACGCGACCAGCGGTGCGCCACCGGCGAGTCCCCGAACCACGCGGCGTCCATCACGAATCCGTCGGTCTCGCGGTGTTCGGTGTGCACCGCGCCGGCATCGTCGACCATGACCAGTTCGTTCCAGTCGGCGACCGCGGCGAGGGACCGGCCGGAGTGCGAATGCACAGGCCCCCACCAGCGCCGACCATCGGCGGGCAGTAACTCGACCGTGCGCCGCGTCCCCGCGTGGCACCGGCGCACGGATCCGTCCCACACGACGTACACGAACGACTCCCCGTCGGGGTGCCAGTGGTGCACTCCTCCCGACAGACCGCGGCCCGTCGCGGGCGGCGGGTCATCCGTCACCGTCGACATCTCCCCGGTCGACACCTCCCACATGACGAGACGTGCCGGTTGCGTTCCGGAGGCGTCCCCCGACAGCACGGCCGCCACGAAACGGC
>JBMUAQ010000060.1:0-12482 GCA_049454855.1 Ilumatobacteraceae bacterium | reverse complement strand
ATCAGCGGCCACATGCCGAAAGCGCACCACGACGCCCAGCCGATGTGCAGCGACGGCATCGCCGCGTACTGGTTCGAGGCCTGGGCGACCGCTCCGTCGCTGAAGTCCCACGGCCCGCCGTACGCATCCAGCGTGTCGACGAACCCGAAGGAAGTGGCCCCGTTGTAGTTGCGCGTCTCGTGCGGGATGCAGGCCCCGCCGTAGGTGATCTCGTTCGGCACGGTGCCGGGGCAGGGCGCGTCGAGCAGGCGTGGCGGCATCAGCGGGAAGAGCGCGAACCCCACGAGGGCGAGCCCCGTGCAGATGGCGAGCGCGTTGCGGAACACGGGGAAGACGTCCTTGCGGTACTTGAACAGCACGAAGAACACGGTCACCGTCACCGCGAAGTGGGCGGTTCCGTAGAAGGTGTTGAGTGCCTGCAGGAAGCTGCGGTAGGGCAGGAACCATTCCTGGATGGACTCCTCGTGGTAGAGGCCCATGGCGCGCTCCACACGGATCACCTTCATGGCGTTGTTGAAGGCGTTCATGGGCACGTCGGTGCCGCTGATGCTGATGGAGCCGAATCGGTTCCGGGTGAGCGAGTACAGCAGGTAGAACGTGCCGATGATGGTGAACTCCTTCACCAGCCGGGTGCGGTGCTCCCTCTGGATGCCCGCCGTGATGTCGCCCATGCACCGTCCACACTAGGTGGCCTGCCCGCGGACGATGGGGGTACGGCAGTCCCTCACGGCACGCCCCGAAAGTAGGATTCGTGCCTGTGAGCACTTCCCTCGTCATCCCCGACCTCGCCCAGGAGTTCGACCCCGCGGTTCTCGCGAGGGTCCTCGAGAGGGGCCGTTCCACCGGCGCCGGTTTCAGCGAGATCTTCATCGAGGACCGCCGCAGCACGTCCGCCAGCCTCGACGACGGAACCGTGGATTCAGTGAGCAACTCGCGCAGCTTCGGAGCCGGCATACGTGTGATCAGCGGCGACACCACCGGGTACGCGCACACCACCGACCTCACCGAGAGGGGCCTGCTCGCCGCTGCCGAGGCAGCCGCACGCGCCGCGAGCCGCGGTGACGGCGGCAGGCACGTGGTGTCGCTCGGCGCCCCCCGCCGCCAGCGCGTGAACGAGGTGCGCATCGCGCCCGTCACCGTGCCGAAGACCCGCAAGATCGAGCTGCTGATGCTGGCGAACGACGCCGCCCGCGGTGCGGACTCCAGCATCGTGCAGGTGAGCGCCGGCTACAGCGACTCCACCCGCCGCATCCTCGTGGCAAACAGCGACGGCGTGCTGGCCTCCGACGAGCAGGTGCGCACGCTGTTCCGCCTGAATGCGGTGGCGAACGGCGACACCGGCCTGCAGACCGGGTACGACTCCCTCGGCCACACCATCGGTTTCGAGCTGTTCGACGACGAGAGCGTGGAGGAGCTCGCGCGCCGCGCCGCGAAGCAGGCCGTCACCAAACTCACCGCGCGCCCCGCCCCGAGCGGGGCGATCCCCGTGGTCATCAAGCAGGGTTCGGGCGGGGTGCTCTTCCACGAGGCGTGCGGCCACGGCCTCGAGGCCGACCTGGTGGCACGCGGCGCGTCGGTGTACGCGAACCGCACCGGCGAGCTGGTGGCGAGCCCGCTCGTCACCCTGGTGGACGACGGCACGATGTCGCGCGAGTGGGGGGCAATCGGCATCGACGACGAGGGCCACCCGAGCCAGCGCAACGTGCTGATCGAGAACGGTGTGCTCACCGACTACATGTGGGACCACATCCGCTCCGTGAACGAGGGCCGCGCACCGAGCGGCAACGGCCGTCGCCAGAGTTACGAGCACCTGCCGATGGTGCGAATGACGAACACCTTCGTGATGAACGGCACCGAGGACCCCGCCGACATCATCCGTGCCACCGACCACGGCGTGTACGTGGCCAAGCTGGGCGGCGGCCAGGTGAACACCGCCACCGGTGACTTCGTGTTCGGCATGGTGGAGGCCTATCTCATCGAGAACGGCGAGATCACCGAGCCGCTGCGCGAGAGCAACCTCATCGGCAACGGCCCGCAGGTGCTCTCCGACATCGACCTGCTCGGCAACGACTTCGCCATGGGCAACCCGGGAACGTGCGGCAAGGACGGCCAGGGCGTGCCCGTGGGCGACGGTCAGCCCACGCTGCGCGTGAAGTCGCTCACCATCGGCGGAACCGCGGCATGAGCCGCCGCACCGTGGACGACCTGCAGGAGATCGCCGACCGGATAGTCGCCGACGCGCGCGGCAACGAGCAGATCGAGGTCACGGTCTCGCGCATGGGCGAGACCGACATCCGCGCCTACCAGGGCAACGTGGAGCACTTCGTGTCGGCACAGAGCGCCGATGTCTCGGTGCGTGTGATCGTCGACGGCCGCACCGGCACGTCGCACGCGGGCACGCTGGACGAGTCGGCCATCCGCGAGGTGCTGGAGGAGGCGCGCGAGAACGCGGGTTTCGCGGGCCGCGACGAGTTCGCGGGTCTTGCCGATCCCGACGGCGTGCCCGTCACCCCGCAGGAACTGTGGGACGATGCGCTCGAGGCGTTCCCCACGGAGAAGAAGGTCGACATCGCCCTCGAGCTCGAGCGCCTCGCCGTGTCGCAGGACGCGCGGCTGCGCATCGATTCCTCCAACTACTCCGACCGCTACATGGAGGAGGCGTTCGCCACCACGAAGGGCATCCGTGGCTCGTACCGCAGCAACTCGTGTTACGCGTCTGTCTAACTGCTGGCCGACGACGCGGGCGAGACCCAGACCGGCTGGAGCTACGCGCTCGGCAAGAACCCCGGCGAGTTCGACCTCGACGACGCCGCACGCAGGGCGGCCACACGCGCCACGCGGCTGCTCGGTGCGGTGAAGCCCGCGAGCAGGCGCACCACCGTGGTGCTCGACCCCATGGTCACCGCGCAGTTCCTCGGCATCATCGGCAGCACGATGAACGGCGAGAACGTGGTGAAGGGACGCTCCATGTTCGCCAACCGTCTCGGCGAGGAAGTCGCATCACCGGTGATCACGCTGATCGACGACCCCACCGACTCGCGTGCCTTCACCGCCACGGAGATCGACAGTGACGGTCTCGCCGCCCGCCGCAACGTGCTGATCGAGAACGGCAACCTGCGCATGTGCGGGCACAGCTCGTACGCGGCGCGCCGGGCAGGCACGCGCAGCACCGGCAACGCCGTGGGCTCGGGCGTCGGCTGCCTGGCGCTGCAGCTGCTGCCGGGCACGCTCACCCAGGAGCAGCTGATTGCCGGCATCGACGAAGGCGTGCTGATCGACAGCGTGCAGGGCCTCCACAGCGGCGTGAACACGGTGTCGGGGGATTTCTCCACCGGCGCCACCGGTCTGATGATCCGCAACGGCCGCACCGCCGAGCCCCTCCGCGAGTTCACCATCGCCAGCACTCTTCAGCGCATGCTGCAGAACGTGCAGGCCATCGGCGGCGATGTCGACTGGCTGCCCATGCGCGCCGCCGGCGTGAGCCTCGTGATCACCGACGTCACCATGTCGGGCGCGTAAGGGGAGGCCCGTGGGAACCCCGCAGGCCGCCGCCATCGAGCGGCACCCGCATCTGGCGCAACCGAAACGGCCCGGCCATGTGCGAGTCGACATGCACACCCACACCATGTTCTCGGGTGACTCCACCACCACGCTGGACGAGATCGTGGAGAGCGTGACCGAGTGCGGCATCGACGTGCTGTGCGTCACCGACCACAACGCTCTCGAGGGTGCCGTGCGCCTGAAGAAGCTGCTGGAGGACGCCGGCATCTGCCGCGTGGTGGCGGGCGAGGAGGTGAAGACCCACACCGGCGAGGTGATCGGTCTTTTTCTCACCGAGCGCATCCCGTTCGGCGAGACCGCCGTGCGCACCTGCGAGGCAATCCGTGCGCAGGGGGGACTCGTCTACGTGCCGCACCCGTTCGACCCCATGCGCCGCAACATCACCGAGGATTCCCTGCGTGTCATCAGCGAGGCCGGCCTGGTGGATGCCATCGAGGTGCACAACTCGAAGACGTCGCTGCAGTCGCTGAACGCGAAGGCGAAGCAGTTCGCCGTGCACCGCGGCCTCGCCATGGGCTCGGGGAGCGACGCGCACGTGCCGCACGCACTCGGCAGTGCGTACGTGGAGATGCCTGACTTCGACGGCCCTGCCGACTTTCTCGCCAAGCTTTCTGACGGCCACGTGGTGGGCCACCACTGGGACAAGGCGCGTCCGTGGAGCCCGCGCATCGTGCCGTCGGTGTCGCGCGACTCAATCGAGCCCAGCTGACGCGGTGGTGAACGGCGCATCCCCGCCCGAGGTGCCGGTCGGCATCGACATCGTGCGTGGCCTGCTGGAAGCCCAGCACCCCGACCTCGCTGGGCTCGAACTCGCGCACTTCGGCAACGGCTGGGACAACGAGATACTCGCCCTCGGTGACGACCTGCTGGTGCGCATGCCGCGCCGAGCCGCGGCCGTGCCGTTCGCGCGCAACGAGCATCTCTGGCTGCCCCGCATCGCGGCCGGTCTGCCGCTGCCCGTGCCCGCGGCCGTGCGGCTCGGGGAACCGGGCGGGGGTTACCCGTGGCCGTGGAGCGTGGTGCCGCGGTTCCCCGGCAGTGCGGCCGCGGTGTCACCCCCGGACGACCAGACGGCCGCCGCACGGGCGCTTGCGTCGTTCCTGCGCGCGTTGCACGTGACGGCGCCGCCCGATGCGCCCACGAACCCGTTCCGCGGCATCCCGCTGTCGGACACCGCCGGGAAGTTCGACGTTCGGCGCGAACGGCTCGCCCCGCGTCTCGCCGACGAGGGTTTCGATGTCGACCGGCTCGTGCACGCGTACATGTCGGGCCTCGACGGCTTTGCGTTCGACGGGGCGCCGAAGTGGCTGCACGGCGACCTCCACCCCGGCAACGTGCTGGTGCACGGGGGCGCGGTGGGCGCAGTCATCGACTGGGGTGACCTGTGCGCCGGTGACCCCGCGTGCGACCTGCAGATCGCATGGATGCTGTTCGATGAACCGGCGCGCGGGGAGTTCCTGGCCTCATACGGGGCCGACGGTCACCTCGGTCTCGCCGGCCGCGCACGCGCGTGGGCGGTGCAATCGGCGTTCGTCTACCTCGACAACGACGAGGGCGACCCGTTGATGACGTCGATGGGCGTGACCACCCTGCGGCGTCTGCTCGACTAGCGGCCGGTGAGCACGGGCAGCACGCGCGGCCCCCGCACCTGTCCGTTCGCCCAGGTGGTCTTCCTCGACGGGTCGAGCGAGTAGCCGGGGAACGCGCGCAGCCACTCCTGGAACGCCACGATCATCTCGAGGCGTGCCAGGTTCGAACCCGCGCACCGGTGGATGCCGAGACCGAACGCCACGTGGCGGTTGTTCTGACGGTCGAGGATGAACTCGTCCGCACGGTCGAACTCGGCGGGGTCGTGGTTGGCCGCGGGGAAGGTGACGAGTGTCTGGTCGCCGGCGTGCATGGGGCAGCCCGACACCTCCGTGTCCTTCACCACTTTGCGTGCCATGGTGACCGGTGCGTAGTAGCGGAGCACCTCCTCGTTCGCCTGCTGCCACAGCTCGTGGTCGTCGGGAACTGAGAGGAGGCGCTGCACCTGGTCGTTGTGCTGGGCGAAGTGCCACAGCCCCGAGCCGATGGCCGACCACGTGGTGTCGATGCCTGCCACGATCTGCAGGCGGATGTAGCCGACCTTGATGTCCCACGGCACTTCCTTGCCGTCGATCTCGGCGTTCGCCACCAGGGTGAGCAGGTCATCCTTCGGGTTCGCCAGACGGTCCTTCAGGAGGCCGTCGATGTAGTGCGTCATCTCGGTGAGCACCTGCATGCGCACCGTGTTGTCCTTCGGCGCGAGCTGGAAGTTGCGGTAGATCCAGTCGCGGAAGAGGTCGGCGTCCTCCTCGGGGAGCCCCGTGAGGATGCAGATGCCGTGCACCGGGATGTGCTGGCTGTACTGCTCCGCGGCATCCGCGGTGGGGGAGTCACCGATGTCCGCGATCAGCTTGCGGCAGAAGGCGCGCAGTTCCGGCTCGATGGCCGACACATTCCTCGGGTTGAACGCCGGGAGGATGAGCCGCCGGTGCCCGTGGTGGTCGGGCGGGTCGCTGGTGATGGGCGGCGCAGCGGCCCGCGGTGCGTCGGGACGCGACACGTTCACCCAGACGGAGGAGAAGTGGTCGGTGTCCTGAGCGATCTGGCGCACGGCCTCCATGGTGACCGGCATGAACGCACGTCCGTAGCGCTCGGTGCTGGCCACGGGGCACTGCTCACGCACCTCGTTCCAGATGTTGATCGCGTTCTCGCCCCACCCGTCGTCCAGCCAGTCCCAGTCGGTGAGCCAGCTCTTCACCGGTTCCCACTCGATCCGCTCGCTTCCGTATGCCACCAGCAACCCCCGTCCCCTGTGCGCTGCACGCAACTTTAGTGCGAACTCGCGGCCCGGCGACAGGGGCCCGGTCACCCGGGCCTCAGCACCACCCACACCTCGCCGATTGATGCAGCTTCCGCCACCGCCGGGGCAGATGCGGCAGGGACCGCCACCGACACGGCGCTTTCCTGGGTGCCTGTCACCACTGCATCGGCAACGAGCAGGGACGAGCGCGCGACGAGGTCGACCCTGCTGCCGGGTGCAACGCCGGGCAGCGGTGCACCCGCCGGGATGGTGACCACGCGGTGGTCGGGCGGTACAACCACCGTGGTGGGAGGAGACCCGGCATCGCGGCCCACGGCCCGGCCGGGAGATGACGCCATCGTGCGCACCGCCATCGTCAGCACGAGGGCGAGGCATGCCGCGAGCGCGGTTTGTGTGCGTCTGTCGATCATGAGGCGTGCGCGGGCCGCCCGGACAATCTCGGCGGCGCGCTCGCGCGCACGGGGCGGTTCGTCGTCGTGGACCCTCACGGAGTCCATGTGTGGGTCAGTCAGCCGTGGAGGAAGAGGAGGAGGAGGTGGTGCCGGCCGTGCTGCTCGATGATGTGGACGAGTCGCCCGACGAGGTGGAACCCGACGCTGCGGAGTCCGATGCTCCCGACGAGCCGGACGACTTCGAGCCGGCGGAGTCGGTCTTGTAGAAGCCGCCTCCCTTGAATGTGACGCCGATGGGTGTGAACACCTTCTTCACGGGTCGCACCGTGCCGTCGACGGGGTGGGTGGCCTCGGTGAGGGCCTCATCGGTGAATGCCTGCTGCACCTCGATGGTCTCGCCCGTCTCGATGAACTTGTACACGTAGGTCGGCATCTCTGCTCCGGGGGTCGGCAGTGTGTGTCGTCGGGTGCCGAATGGTACCTGACTAGGTTGGCTCTCCATGAGGGCACGCACCGCAGTCATCCCGGCCGCCGGCCTCGGCACCCGCTTCTATCCCGTCACCAAGGCGGTGCCGAAGGAGTTGCTCCCCGTGGTGGACGTGCCGGCACTTCAGTTGATCCTCGACGAGGCCGTGGGCGCCGGGTGCGACCGCATCGTGCTGGTGTCGAGCCGCGCGAAACCGGGGCTGCAGAACTACGTCACCCCCGACCCCGCGGTGGTGGCAAAGCTGCGCGAACAGGGCCGCACCGACATCGCCGACCGGCTCGCCGCCATCGGCACCGACGTGCGCGTGGAGATCTGCCACCAGGAGGAGCCGCGCGGGCTCGGCCACGCCGTGGGCTGCGCGCGCGACCTGGTGGGTGACGAGCCGTTCGCCCTGCTGCTGCCCGACGAGCTGCGCGGGGACCCGGGCCTGCTCTCCATGCTGGCGGATGAGTGCGAGCGCACCGGTGTGAGTGCCATCGAGCTGAAGCGCGTGCCGATGGACGAGGTGTCGGCTTACGGGGTGATCACACCGTCCGCGTCGTCGCCCGCCGACGGCCCGTTCGAGATCGAGGGCATCGTGGAGAAGCCGCGCCGCGAGGACGCACCGAGCGACCTCATCATCCTCGGCCGCTACGTGCTGACACCTGACATCTTCGGCCACATCGCCGAGTTGAGGCCGCACCCGAACGGCGAGCTGCAGCTCACCGACGCGCTGCTCGCGCAGTCGCGCGTGAAGCCGGTCCTCGGGCACCTCACCACCACCGAGCGGTGGGACACCGGAACTCCGTTCGGCTGGCTCACCGCAGTGGTGGACAACGCACTGCGCCGGCCCGACACCGGGCCCCAGCTGCGCGAGTGGCTGCGCGGTCGCCTGTAGCGAAGCGGTCGCCTGTAGCGGCGAGTATCAGGCGCGTGTGAACGCGCCGTCCTCGTGAACCACGAACCCGTGCTCGTCCACAGTGGCGCGTGCCGTGCCACCGGATGCAAGCGATGTGTAGGTCCACTCGTGTTCGCCGGTGCGCGTGTACAGGTGCACCGTGCGGCTGAGGGCGAGGGTCTCCACGTCCACGGTGATCACGGGGATCTCCGCGGAGTGACCCAAATGGAGCGGGAGCCGGTGCGTCACGATCGAGTTGGTGAACGGGCTGTTCACGAAGTCGACGTCGCCGCAGCCGTCGAACTCGGTGCGGTGGGCGCCGTTCATCTCGCCCCACCGTCCGTGACCGTCGGTGGCGAGCCAGAGGTCGGGTTCCTCCATGTCGCGGAACAGCAGCATCTGCTGCACCCTCCACTGTGCCGACAGGCGGATCACCGCGGTGGCGTCGTCCCGCTCCAGGCGCAGTTCGGCCGTCCACCCCTCGTTCTCCCAGCGCAGCTGCACCGTGCTGGAGGGCGTGCCGTCGGCGTGCAACCACGAGAACCCGGCCCCCGACGAGGGGAGGGGCCCGTAGTTCGCCATGCGACAGTTCTATCCGAACGGGGCACCGATACCGTTTCGTGCATGACACCGCTCGACGAGGTGCGCGCACACGTTCTGTCGCGGCTGCCCGCACCCGTCGCGGTCGACGCCCCGTTCGACTCCGCGGACGGGCTCGCCCTGGCGGCCGACGTGACCGCGCCGGAGAACGTGCCCCCGTTCGACAACACCGCCGTCGACGGCTATGCGGTGATTGCCGCCGACACGGAACCGGCGCCGTGCACCCTGCGCGTGACCGGCGAGATGGCCGCCGGCGCCGTGCACACCGACGAGGTGCGACCCGGGTGCGCGGTGCGCATCATGACCGGCGCGCCGCTCCCCGCCGGCTGCGACGCGGTGGTGATGGTGGAGGACACCGAGAACCCCGGTGACGGAACAGTGCGCGTGCTGCGCACGGTGGAGCCCGGCGCCAGCATCCGCCGCGCAGGCAGCGACGTGCGTGAGGGTGACGTCCCGCTCCGTGCGGGAACCGTGGTCACTCCGGCGGTGCAGGCGGTGCTCGCCACCCTGAACGCACGCACGGTGCGTGTGATGCGCCGTCCGAGGGTGGGTGTGATGAGCACCGGTGACGAACTGGTGGACGACGGCTCGCCGCTCGGCCCCGGGCAGATCCGCGAGAGCAACCGCATCATGCTGCTGAGGCTCGTGCGCGCGGCAGGTGCGGATGCGGTCGACCTCGGCATCGTGCGGGATGACGAGGCCGTGCTCGAGGCCGCGGTCCGGTCGGCGGTGGACGACGGCATCGATGTTCTCGTGACGAGCGGCGGCGTGAGCATGGGGGACTACGACGTGGTGAAGGCGGTGCTGTCGCGCATCGCCGACATGGCGTGGTTCCAGATCGCGATGAAGCCGGCCAAGCCGTTCGCGTTCGGCACGCTCACGGGCCCCACCGGCCGCACCGTGCCGGTGTTCGGCCTGCCGGGCAACCCGGTGAGCAGTCTCGTGAGCTTCGAGCTGATCGCCCGACCCGCGATCGAGGTGATGTCGGGGCATGCAGTCGGCATGACCGGCCGGCGTCGCGTGCTCGGCATCATCGACCACGCGGTGCAGCGCCGGCCCGACGGCAAGGTGCACTTCGACCGCTGCACGGCAACATTCGGTGATGACGGCCGGCTGCACGTCGGCACCGTCACCGCCCAGGGCAGCCACCAGCTGGCGGCCACCGCCATGGCGAACGCCCTGGTGGAGATCCCCGACGGCAACGGCGTGAACGCCGGTGACGACGTGTGGGTGACGCTTCTCGGCGCGGGGCTGGCGACAGCCACGGGTGCGTAGGCTCTCCGCGCATGGACCTGGTCGACCGCTTCGGGCGCACGGTGCGCGACCTGCGCGTGTCGGTCACCGACCGCTGCAACTTCCGCTGCACGTACTGCATGCCCGAGGAGGGCCTCGCCTGGCTCGACCGTGAGGAGCTGCTCACCTACGAGGAGATCGAGCGCGTGGCGCGGGTGCTGGTGGAGCGGCACGGCATCGACTCCATCCGTCTCACCGGCGGCGAGCCCACCGTGCGGGCGCACCTGCCGCGGCTGGTGGAGCGCCTCGCGTCGCTGCGCCTGCCGGACGGTGGCAAGCCCGACCTCGCGCTCACCACGAACGGGGCCACGCTGCGCAACATCGCGGCCGACCTGCGCGCAGCGGGCCTCGACCGCATCAACGTGAGTCTCGACTCTCTCCGTCCCGAGCGGTTCGCGGCCATCACCCGGCGCGACGAGCTGCACAACGTGCTCGCCGGCATCGAGGAGGCGAAGGCCGTGGGGTTCGACCCCGTGAAGGTGAACGCGGTCATCGAACGCGGCACCAACGACGACGAGATCGTCGACATCGCACGGTGGGGACGCGACAACGAGATTGAGGTTCGGTTCATCGAGTTCATGCCGCTCGACGCCACGAACGAGTGGGAGAAGCAGAAGGTGGTCACCCAGGACGAGATCGTCGCTGTGGTTGCCGCGCAGTTCCCCCTGGAGCCGGTGCCCGCACGCGGGGCCGCGCCCGCGGACCGCTGGCGCTACCTCGACGGCAGGGGCACGGTGGGCGTCATCCCCAGCGTGTCGCACCCCTTCTGCGGTGACTGCGACAGGGTGCGCCTCACGAGCGACGGCCAGTTCCGCACGTGCCTGTTCGCCACCGAGGAGACCGACCTGCGCGCCATCCTGCGCTCGGGTGGCAGCGACGACGAGATCACATCGGCTCTTGTCGAGGCCGTGGGGCGCAAGTGGGCCGGCCACCAGATCAACCAGGTGAACTTCATCCGGCCGAACCGTTCGATGAGCCAGATCGGCGGCTGAGGTGTCGCGCATCAACCAGCCGCCCGTGGACCACACGGGCGACATCCCGCGCGAGGCGATGCCCGTGGAGCTCGACGTCACCGACGGCGTCGCCACCGTCACGCTGAACAGACCGGAGAAGCGCAACGCGGTCACCTTCGCGATGTGGGCCGCGCTCGCCGACACCGTCACCCGGTTGTCGGCCGACCCCGAGGTGCGCGTTCTGGTGTTGCGCGGTGCGGGCGGCCACTTTTGTGCGGGTGCCGACATCACGGAGCTCACGAACGGTCCGGGCGGGGAGTACGCGCGCGTGAACTGGGCCGCCGAGGAGGCGATCGCGAACTTCCCGGGGCCGAGCATCGCGGTGGTGCGCGGCAACTGCATCGGCGGCGGGGTCAGCATCGCGTCCGCGTGCGACCTCCGCTTCGCCGCCGACGACTCAACGTTCGGCATCACCCCCGCCAAACTCGGCATCGTGTACCCCACCAACGCGCTCGAGCGCACGGTGCGTCTCGTGGGCGGTGCCGCCACGAAGCACCTGATGTTCTCGGGCGAGATCGTGGACGCGGCCCGGGCGCTGCGCATCGGACTGGTTGACGAGGTTCACCCGACCGCGTCCCTCGACGAGCGGGTGGACGGTTTTGTCGCTGTTCTCCTGGAGCGGTCGCATCTCACCCAGGTGGCCACCAAGACCATGGTGCACGAGGTGGTGTCCGAGGGCCGCGTGAAGCCGGCCACCACCATCCGCTGGGAGTCCGCGATGGACTCGAGCGGGGAGGTGCGCGAGGGCGTGGCCGCGTTCCTTGCCAAGCGTGCCGTGCGCTGGCCCTGGAAACGCGGCTAGACGCGGATCAGGCACTCTGGCGGATGGCCTCGATGCCGCCGAGCACGTCGCTCACGTCGACGAACCCGGCCCTGCGCAGCACGCTCGCCCCGATGGACGAGCGGTAGCCGCCCGCGCAGTACACAACAGTGGGCCGAGCGGGGTCGAGCTCCTCTGCGCGCCGGCGCAACTGGGCCACCGGGATGTTCACCGCACCGTCGACGGCGCCCGACTCGAACTCGCCCGTTCCGCGCACGTCGACCAACTGCAGCCCGGCGATCTCCGCCCGTCTCGCGGCGAACTCGGCGGCGGTGAGGCGCGATGCGCGCGACACCTCGGCGGGAACATCGGCCAGGGCGTCGGCGGGGAACCAGCCGGTCACGCTGTCATAACCGATGCGGGCGAGGCGCACCTTGGCCTCCAGCTCGAGTCCGGCCTCGGTGATGATCACGATGTCCTCGTCGGGGGAGATCACGGATCCCGCGTACTCGGCGTAGCGGCCGGCGAGCCCCACGTTCACCGAGCCGGTGAGATGCCCGGTGGCGAAGAACTGGGGGTCGCGGGTGTCGACCACCTGCACGCCTGCGTCACGGGCGTCGAGCAGCTGGGTCACCGTGAACCGTCCCGGGG
>JBMUAQ010000059.1:0-12499 GCA_049454855.1 Ilumatobacteraceae bacterium | reverse complement strand
CGGCCGGTGCCCGGGCATCGGCGATGCTCGCGAGCGACCGCAGGCACGCGGAGTCGCTCGTGCCCATGATCTCCTTCGTGCTCGCGCAGGCGGGTCTCACCGTCGGCGACCTCGACCACATCGCCGTCGACACCGGGCCGGGGCTCTTCACCGGGATGAGGGTGGGCATGTCGACCGCGCAGTCGATGGCATGGGCACTCGACCTGCCGGTGGTGCCCGTGTGCAGCCTCGACGTGATGGCACACGGTGCGGGCCGCACCGAGACGAACACGGCCGTCGCACTCGATGCGCGCAGGGGCGAGGTGTACTGGGCGCTGTACCGCGCGGGGACGGGCCAGGGTGAACCGGTGCGCCTGCGGGAGCCTGCCGTGATGAGTCCGGAGGACTGTGCGATCGCGGTCGCAGACCGCGGTGAGGAGGTGCTGTGCGCGGGTACCGGGTTCCTGCGGCACGTCGAGTTGTTCTCGGCGGTTCCGTCGGTGGTCGCGGCCCCGGCGTCACTCGCCATGCCGCGCGCCGAGGACCTCCTGTCGCTCGCTGTTCTCCGTGCCGCCCGAGACAGGGTGGTCGCGGCCGACGCCGTGGAACCCGAGTACCTGCGCGCCCCGGACGCCGAGATCAACTGGCAGACGAGGGGCGGCGCGCAATGAGCTTCATGCGCGAACGCGCAACGAACACGCTCACCACGGAGCCGATGCGCCGCCGTCACCTGCGGCGTGTGCTCGACATCGAGGAACGGGTGCACCCGCGTCCGTGGACTCACCGCACGTTCGTGTCCGAGATCGACCTCATGCGCGCCGGCAGCAGGTTCTACGTGGTGGCCTACGTGGACGACGTTCTCGTGGGGTACGGCGGACTCATGTTCAGCGGGCCCGATGCGCACGTGTCGAACGTTGCTGTCGACCCCGAATGGCACCTCCGCGGCGTGGCGACGGAGATCTTGCTCGACCTCGCGCACATCGCGAGGGACCGCGGATGCGAGGCCATGACGCTCGAGGTGCGGCACACGAACACGGCCGCCCAGAACCTGTACCGCCGCTTCGGGTTCGTGCCGGCGGGCGTCCGCAAGCGCTACTACGAGAACAAGGACGACGCGATCATCATGTGGGCGCACGGCATCCTGACCCAGGAGTACGCCGACAGACTGTCGCGCATCGAGGAGCGTCCCCGGTGAGCGCGAGGGCGGTCGATGCCTCCACCGTCGTTCTCGCGATCGAGACGAGCTGCGACGAGACCGCCGCGGCGGTGGTGATGGGCGGCAACGATGTGCTGTCGTCGGTGGTCAGCAGCCAGATCGACGTGCACGCGCGGTTCGGTGGGGTCGTGCCCGAGGTGGCGAGCCGTGCGCACCTCGAGACAATCGTGCCCGTGGTGCGGCGCGCACTTGCGGAATCCGGCATCGACGCCGGGCGCATCGACGCCGTCGCCGCGACGGCGGGGCCGGGCCTGATCGGTGCACTTCTCGTGGGTGTGTCGGCAGCGAAGGGCCTCGCACTCGCATGGGACCGTCCGTTCATCGGCGTGAACCATCTCGAGGCGCACATGTACGCCGGTCTGCTCGACCACCCGGGTCTGCAGTTGCCCGCGGTGGTTCTGCTCGTGAGCGGGGGCCACACGATGCTCGTGCACATGCGCGGGCCGGGTGACTACCGGATTCTCGGGCGCACCGTCGATGACGCGGCGGGTGAGGCGTACGACAAGGTCGCACGGTGGCTCGGACTCGGGTACCCGGGCGGTCCGGCCATCGACCGGCTCGCGGCGGAGGGGGACCCGGCAGCCGTGTCGTTCCCCCGTGCGATGCTGCACGACGGACTCGACTTCTCCTTCAGCGGTCTGAAGACCGCCGTGGTGAACCACGTCCGCCGCAACCCCGGCATGTCGAACGCCGACGTCGCCGCCTCGTTCCAGGCAGCGGTGGTCGATGTGCTCTGTGCGAAGTCGCTGCGTGCGGCGGCCGCGACGGGTGTGAAGGCCGTCGTGCTCGGGGGTGGTGTCGCCGCCAACAGCCTCCTGCGCTCGGAGATGACCCGCCGCGGCGCGGAGGCCGGCATCACCGTGGCGTTGCCGAGCCGTGAGATGTGCACGGACAACGCCGCGATGATCGCCGCGGCGGCATGGCACAGGCTCGCGGCCGACGGACCGATGGGTCTCGACTGCGGTGCATGGCCGAACCTCAGGCTGAACGACGTCCCGCGCTCCGCGGCAGGGGGCCGCGCGTGAGCCGGCTGCCTCTCCGGCTCGGCGACCGCGAGTTTCCTGTCCCGGTGGTGCTCGCCCCGATGGCGGGGGTCACGAACATCCCGTTCCGCGGCCTGTGCCGCGGGTTCGGGCCCGGACTCGTGTACGTGAGCGAGATGGTGATGGCGGCGGCACTCGTGCACGGCAACACCCGCACCCGCAAGATGGTGGCCTTCGGTCCCGACGAGGACTTCCGCAGTCTGCAGATCTACGGCAGCGACCCCGGGTTCGTGGGGCGTGCCGTGAGGGCACTGTGCGAGGCGGACGCCGTCGACCACATCGACATGAACTTCGGATGCCCCGCGGTGAAGGTCACGCGCAAGGGCGGCGGTGCCGCCGTCCCGGTGAAGCGCAGGCTCACGCGTGCGATCATGGCTGCCGCCGTGCGCGAGGCCGCGCCGTTCGGTGTCCCGGTGACGTGCAAGTTCCGCATAGGGATCGACGACGACATCGTGACGTTCCTCGACACCGGCCGTGCCGCCGAGGAGGAGGGCCTCGCGATGATCGCGCTGCATGCCCGCACCGCCGAGCAGCACTACTCCGGCACCGCTCGGTGGGATGCGATCGCCGAACTGAAGCGCGAGGTGCGCACGATCCCCGTGCTCGGCAACGGCGACATATGGGAGGCCGACGACGCGGTCGCGATGATGGAGCGCACGGGCTGTGACGGCGTGGTGGTCGGACGTGGTTGTCTCGGCCGGCCGTGGTTGTTCCGTGACCTCGTCGACGTGTTCGCGGGGCGCCGGCCGCAACCCGCACCCGCGCTCGGCGAGGTGCTCGACGTGATGTGCGCGCACGCGGAGGGCCTCATGTCGCTGATGGGTGCCGACCACGGCATACGCAACCTGCGCAAGCATGCGGGCTGGTACCTCACCGGTTATCCCGTGGGCGGGGATGCGCGTCGCGCGTTCTCGTCGGTGTCGTCGTACGGGGACCTTCTGTCGCTCGTGTCGCGAACCGACCGCACCCTGCATCTCGTGCCGGGAGGGGAGCGTCTCGCGCGCGGGCACACGAACGGCCCGATCAAGGTGGTGCTGCCCGAGGGCTATCTCGAGGACCGCGACGACATGACGGTGCCCGACGATGCGGCCGTCGCCGCGTTGAGCGGAGGGTGAGCACCCCACTGGTGCTCGCCTCGGGCTCTCCCAGGCGGCGCGAGATTCTGCAGCGCGCGGGCATCGACCATGTCGTCGACCCGGCCGGCACCGACGAGAGCATCGTGGGCGGTGAGGAACCGAAGGCCTATGCACGACGCGTGGCGGCGGAGAAGCTGGCCGTGGTTGTGGGCCGTCACCCCGGCAGCGACGTTCTTGCCGCCGACACCGTGGTCGACCTCGACGGTGCGGTGCTCGGCCAGCCCGTGGACGATGCCGATGCGAGGCGGATGCTGGTGATGCTCTCGGGGCGCACCCATTCGGTCCACACCGCCGTCGCTGCCATGGTGGGCGGCGAGACGCGGACCCTCACCGTGACCTCCCGGGTCAGTTTCCGGGGGCTCGGGGCGGCCCGGATCGACTGGTATGTGGGCACCGGCGAGCCCCGCGGCAAGGCCGGGGGGTATGCGGTGCAGGGTCTCGGGGTGGCCCTCGTGGCCGGGGTGGCAGGCTCGCTCTCGAACGTCATCGGCCTCCCGGTGCCCCAGACACTGCGCCTGATCGGTCGTTAGCACTCGGGGGTTCCGGTTGCCAACGGAGGCTGTCCGTCCGTATCCTTGGCGCTCGCACTCGCCGAGTGCCAACCGCGCCGGGTCACCCCCGGTGCGGGAGCCCGAGACACCCCCATCACACACGGAGGAACATCATGAACCTGAGGCCACTGGACGACCGCATCGTCGTGGAGCCGAGCGAGGCCGAGCAGACCACCGCGTCGGGTCTCGTCATCCCGGACACCGCCAAGGAGAAGCCCCAGCAGGGTGTCGTGCTCGCAGTCGGCCCCGGCCGCTGGAGCGACGACGAGGGTGAGCACTTCGCACTCGACATCAAGGTCGGCGACACCGTCCTCTACAGCAAGTACGGCGGCACCGAGATCACCCACGGCGGCAAGGACCTCCTCATCCTCACCAGCCGTGACGTCCTCGCGGTCGTGGAGAAGTAACCACCCATGGCGAAGCAACTGAAGTTCCACGACGAGGCACGCCGTGCGCTCGAGGCCGGCGTCAACAAGCTGGCCGACGCGGTGAAGGTGACCCTCGGGCCCAAGGGCCGCAACGTCGTGCTCGACAAGAAGTTCGGCGCCCCCACCATCACGAACGACGGTGTGTCGATCGCGAAGGAAGTGGAGATCGACGACCCGTTCGAGAACATGGGCGCACAGCTCGTGAAGGAGGTCGCCACCAAGACGAATGACGTCGCCGGTGACGGCACCACCACGGCAACCGTCCTCGCCCAGGCCATGGTGCAGCAGGGCATGCGCAACGTCGCTGCCGGGGCGAACCCGATGGGCCTGAAGCGCGGCATCGAGAAGGCCGTGGCGGCCGCGGTCGAGGCCATCAAGGCCCAGGCCAAGGACGTCGACGACAAGAGCGACATCTCCAGCGTCGCCACCATCTCGGCGGCCGACGCGGCGATCGGAACGGTCATCGCTGACGCAATCGACAAGGTCGGCAAGGACGGCGTGGTCACGGTCGAGGAGAGCAACACCTTCGGCATCGAGCTCGATTTCACCGAGGGCATGCAGTTCGACAAGGGCTACCTGTCGCCGTACTTCGTCACCGATCCCGACCGCCAGGAAGCGATCATCGACGAGCCCTACATCCTCTTCCACTCGGCGAAGATCTCGTCGGTGCAGTCGATGCTGCCGGTGCTCGAGTCCGTCATGAAGACCGGCCGCCCGCTGCTCATCATCGCCGAGGACGTCGAGGGCGAGGCCCTCGCCACCCTCGTGGTGAACAAGATCCGCGGCACGTTCAACGCCGCCGCGGTGAAGGCACCCGGCTTCGGTGACCGTCGCAAGGCGATGCTGCAGGACATGGCCATCCTCACCGGTGGCCAGGTCGTGTCCGAGGAGGTCGGTCTCAAGATCGAGAACGTCACCCTCGACCTGCTCGGCCGCGCCAAGCGCGTCATCATCACCAAGGACACCACCACGATCGTGGACGGTGCGGGCGACAAGACCGAGGTCACGGCACGCGTCAACCAGATCAAGACCGAGATCGACAACACTGACAGCGACTGGGACCGCGAGAAGCTCCAGGAGCGTCTCGCCAAGCTCGCAGGCGGTGTCGCACTGATCAAGGTCGGTGCCGCCACCGAGGTGGAGCTGAAGGAGAAGAAGCACCGCATCGAGGACGCCATCTCGGCGACCCGTGCGGCGATCGAGGAGGGTGTGGTCGCAGGCGGCGGCACCGCCCTGCTGCGTTCGCGCGCCGCGGTGCTGACGGTCGTCGAGTCGCTCACGGGCGACGAGGCCACCGGTGCCCGCACGGTCTACGAGGCACTCGTTGCCCCGGCGAAGCACATCGCCGACAACGCAGGCCTCGAGGGTTCCGTCGTGGTCCAGCGGGTGGAGTCCGAGAAGGGGTCCATGGGCCTCAACGCGGCCACCGGCGAGTACACCGACCTCCTGAAGGCCGGCATCATCGACCCCGCCAAGGTCACCCGGGCGGCCCTCCAGAACGCGGCCTCCATCGCCGCACTGGTGCTGACCACGGAGTGCCTCGTGGCGGACAAGCCCGAGAAGAACCCGGCTCCCGCAGGCGGCGGGATGCCCGGGGGAATGGGGATGATGTAGCCCACGGGTCGTCCGGCCGGGCTTCCGGCCGGCCCGGGAATACCCGGCCGGCCTGCTCGGTTGACTCTGGAGCCTCCCGTTGATGGCCCGGTTCGCTACGGCGACCGGGCCATCAATCATTCCCGGCCCGGTTCGTCCCTAGGTTGGTCCCGTGGATTCACTCCTGCGGCGTCCGTTCGTGCACCAGCTCGTCGACTACGCGGTGGGCTTCGCGATCGCGGGCAGTGCCACGAGGAGCAACGACGTCACCCTTCTCGCTCTGTGCTCGGCAGCGGTGATCGCGAGCACCGCGATGTTCGACGGCCCTCTCGCAGCGTTCCGTGTGTTCCCTGCGCGCGCCCACCGGGTGGTGGATGTCGCGCTGGGTGCTGCGGGAGTCGGTCTCGCCGCGTTCATGGACATCGAACCCACCTCTCGGCTCACCCTGATCGCCGCCGCGGGTGTGCTCGCGTTCATGTCGGTACGATTCGCCCATGACGTTCGATCGCCCCGCACCTGACCTGTCGAAGCTCATCACCGCCTGGGAGGCGTGGGAGAAGGGCGATGAGATGCCGGGCAAGGTTCTCGCCAACCTGAAGACCGCCGGCCTCGCCGAGATTCTCGCCGAGCTGAAGTCCAGCGGCTGGGCACCTGCCGCGAAGTAGTCACGCACCGATGGCGCGCGGCGGGTCGCAACACATCCCGCGGCCCGCGGACTGGGCTCCCGCCGGACCTGCCGTGTGGCACGGCCGCGATCTCTCCGTGCTCTCGGACTTCGACCTGCTGAAGAAGGCCGTTGTGCGGAGCATCGCGGACCGGGAGCCGGGTGACTGGCTCCCCGGGTACCTGCCCGAGGAGGAGCGTCGCCGGTCGGCTGTGCTGGTGGCTCTGCACGACTCTTCTGCCGGACCGAGCGTGGTGCTCACGCGGCGCACGTCGACCCTCTCCACGCACCGCGGTGAGATGGCCTTCCCCGGAGGGCGCGTGGAGGAGGGAGAGTCGCTCATCGATGCGGCGGTGCGCGAGGCGAACGAGGAGGTCGGTCTCGATCCGTCGCTCGTCACACCGTGGGGGATGCTCGACACGCTCAGCACGATGGTGAGCAGCAGTCGCATCCATCCCGTCGTCGCGACACTGCCCGTTTTCCCCGACCTGGTCGCACACGACATGGAGGTGGAGCGCATCGTGCACGTGCCTCTCGCCGAACTGGCCCACGCCGACACCTACCGGCGGGAGTCGTGGGTGCGCGGCGGGCACACGGTGGACATCCACTTCTTCGAGATCGAGGGCGACACCGTGTGGGGGGCCACCGGCCGGATGCTGCACCAGCTCCTCGATCTGCTCACCAGGTAACTCACGGACCGGAGAAGCCCCGCACCACCCTGAAGTAGAGGTTGGCCCAGGCCCTGCACGGTCCGCGGTCGATGCGGGGACGGCCGGTGCAGTGTGTGTTCATGTCGGAGAGGAAGCGACGGTCCACGCGGTTGCGCAGTGCCGGAGTCCACCGGCGTCCGCCCTGCATGCGGCCGAGGTTGCGGTACGCGAAATCGTGGCGCCGGCAGGCGAGGGTGAAGTCGAACGACCGCCCGGTGCTGCCGAGAACCGGCGCCGAGCAACCGTCGCTCGACCAGTCGAGCCGCGGGTCGTGTGCGGGGGAACCGGCCTCGTCGGCGAACTCGCTGATGGTCGCGCGGAACACCAGGTTCGAGGCCGCCGTCCACGGGTCGACAGGGGAGGAGTTCGTTCCGCCGAACACGAACGAGGTCACCAGGAAGAGCATCAGCACGGGAATCACCTTTCGGTGGACCGTGTGTGCGCGGCCCGCACCGCTGCGGAACCGGTGATTCAGGGGTGCAGGCCCCCGAGCAGTCTCGCCATCTCCACAGCACCCACGCCGGCCTCGTCGCCCTTGTTGGTCATCACCAAGCCCTCGACGCGGTCGAGTGCCTGTTGCTCGGTGTCCACGGTGAGCACGCCGAACATCACGGGGATGCCCGTGTCGAGCTGGGCCTGCATGATGCCGTTGGCGGCGCCCTCGCACACGTAGTCGAAGTGCGGTGTGTCGCCGCGGATCACCACACCGAGGCAGATCACCGCGTCCACCCTGCCCGTCCGGGCAACTGCCTTGGCGGCAAGCGGCAGCTCGAACGCCCCCGGTACCCACATCTCCTCGATGTCGTCGCTCTCCACGCCGCACCGCGCGAGGCCGTCGAGCGCACCGTCACGGAGCCTCGTGACGATGTGGTCGTTGAAACGGGCCGCCACGATGGCCACCCTGAGCCCCTTGCCCTGGGGGAGCGGCCCCTGCTCCGCGGATCCTGCGCGTGTCATGTCATGCCCCCTTGCCGGGTGAGTCGAGATTGATGAGGTGGCCGAGCCTCTCGCGCTTGGTGCGGAGGTATGCCTCGTTCTCCGGCGTGGGAACCGTGTTCAGCGGCACGCGCTCCACCACCTCGATGGCGAAGCCACCGAGACCGCCGTACTTCGCCGGGTTGTTGGTCATGAGCCGCAGCCTGCGTGCGCCGAGGTCGGCGAGGATCTGGGCGCCGATGCCGTACTCGCGGCTGTCGACGGGCAGGCCGAGCTCGAGGTTGGCATCGACGGTGTCGAGACCGCGGTCCTGCAGTGAGTACGCGCGGATCTTGTGGCCGATGCCGATCCCGCGGCCCTCGTGGCCGCGCAGGTACACGATGGCCCCGCGGCCCTCGCGCGACACCAGCTCCATCGCGGCCGCGAGCTGCGGTCCGCAGTCGCAGCGGCGCGAGGAGAACACGTCGCCGGTGAGGCACTCGCTGTGCACGCGCACCAGCACAGGCTCGCCGTCGGAGATGTCGCCCTTCACGAACGCGAGGTGCTCGACACCGTCGATGGTGCTGCGGTAGGCGACGCAGCGGAACTCGCCGTACTCGGTGGGCACGAGGGCGTCGCCCATGCGCTCCACCAGTCGCTCGTTGTTGCGGCGGTGGCGGATGAGCTCGGCAATCGACGACAGCAGGAGCCCGTGCTCCGCGCAGAACTCGCGCAGTGCCGGGAGACGCATCATCGTGCCGTCGTCGTTCTGGATCTCGCAGATCACGCCCACCGGCCGGCAACCGGCCAGCTTCGCGAGGTCGACGGCGGCCTCGGTGTGCCCCGCACGCTTCAGCACCCCGCCCTCGCGGGCCCGCAACGGGAAGATGTGGCCCGGCCGCGCGAACGACGTGTGGGAACGTTCGGGGTCGGCAAGTGCGCGCAGCGTGGCGGCGCGGTCGGGTGCGCTGATGCCTGTCGTTGTGCCCTCGATGAGGTCGACGGTGTCGGTGAACGCGGTGCGCTGGCTCTCGGTGTTCTGCTCCACCATCAGCGGCAGCCGGAGGTCGTCGCAGCGGTCGTTCGTCATGGGGGCGCACACCACGCCGCTCGTGTGCCGGATGATGAAGGCCAGCTTCTCCGCGGTCGCGAACTCCGCCGCCATGATGAGGTCGCCCTCGTTCTCGCGGTCCTCGTCGTCCACCATCACCACCATCTCGCCGCGCGCGATGGCGGCGATCACCTCGGGGATCGGTGCGAAACCGTTGTTGCTCATGCTGCGTCCTTCTCTCTCTTCGGCTCCAGAACAATCTCCAGGTCATTGCCCAGCACCGTCGCGGCCACCAGTCGGTTGTCGGACAGTGCGGACGGTTCGTGGGTGCCGCGGGTGAACAGCCCGGGGGCGGAAGCATCGCCGCTCACTGTGGGCGCCACGTGCAGCACGTACCGGTCCACCAGGCCGGCAGTGTGGAACGCGGTCGCGACCGTGGCGCCCCCTTCCACCAGCACCTGCAGTGCCCCCTCGCGGCCGAGCCCGTCGAGCAGTTCGTCGATGCCCCGCGTCCACACATCGCACGGGTTCACCAGTGCGTCCGTCGGCACCGGGCGGTTCCTCGACATGACGATGCGGCGGGGGGAGGGGCCCTCCACGTGTCGGACAGTGAGCTCCGGGTCATCGGCGAGCACCGTGCCGATGCCCACCACGATGGCGTCGCTCTCCGCCCGCAGTGCGTGCACCCTCGTGCGCGCGTCATCGCCGGTGATCCAGCGCACGCCGGCGGGCGCCACCGTGCGGGAGTCGAGAGTGAGCGCCATCTTCAGCACGACGAACGGCCGTCCGGTGCGACGGTGGTGCAGGTACGGGGCCAACTGTTCCGACACCTCGTCGGCCATCACGCCCGACTCCACCGCGATGCCTGCGGCCGTGAGCCGCGCCCTGCCCGACCCCGCCACCCGGCTGTCAGGGTCGTCGATGGCATGGACCACGCGCGAGATCCCCGCCTCGATGATTGCGCCCGTGCACGGCCCGGTGCGCCCGGTGTGGTCGCACGGTTCGAGCGTGCAGACGAGGGTGGCGCCGGCGGTCGGAGCCCCGGCCGCGCGGGCGGCCGCGATGGCCGCGACCTCTGCGTGGGGTCCGCCGGGTTGCGAGGTTGCGCCATCGAACATGCGACCGTCGGTGCACACGAGCACGGCGCCGACCCACGGGTTCGGGCGCGCACGGGTGCGCGCGGACCAGGCGACGTCGACCGCGCGCGTCATCCACGCACGGACGTCATCACCGCGGCGTTCGGACGCCGGATGTGATTCCATGACAAGTTCCTTGCTCCCATCCGGACTGTGACCGTCGGCCCCGGAATTCCACCGGGTCGGCCCCGCCGCCGAGGCCACGGGGTTCGCGGGCTGTGCCCGCCGGTCGGGACTTTCACCCAACCCTGCAAGGGGTGCTCTGTTGTGCTGCCGGTTGCCCGGCAACCCAAGGCTATGGGGACGGGTGTTCGGCCAGCAACCCGATGATGTGTCGCCACAGTGAGAACACCTTCAGCGTGTCCTCGTTCGAGTGCACCCCCACCACGTGGCCGTACGTCACCATGGCCACCGAGATGGCGACCGCCTGTTGGGCGGCGATGAGAGCGTCGCTCTCGCTGAGGCCCTCCACCTCCACGTAACGCTGTGTGAGGGCCGTGATGACGGCCGAGTCGGTGAGGCTGGCGACTTCCTCGCCCTCGAGCGCCAGCCACATCACCACCCTGATCACCATCTGCACGTCGGGGTCGAACGGGCGGGCCACAAGCGAACCCGACGGTGCGGTGCGCACGGTGCCGGCCACCGAGACAAGGAGTTTCTCCACCACCCGCCGGAGGAGCGCGTTCTTGCCCCCGAACCAGGTGTGGACGAAGCCGTGGTTCACATCCGCCCGCGCGGCGATGTCGCGCACCCCGATCTCACCGATCGTCTTCTCGGCCAGAAGCTCGATCGTGGCGTCGATGAGGCGCCGCTCGCCCTCCTCCCTGCTGATCGGGGAGCGCCGCTTGGCCTTCCCGGCAGACCTCTTGTTCGGCGGCACTTTCACGATGGATTCCTTGAAGCTTCCCGAACAGCAGTGCGGGTCAACTATTGTCAACAGTCTAGGACTCTCGACAGGACGGATGGGGTGGTGACCACAATGCTAAGGGGCCGGGCACTCGCGGTGACCGTTGTTGCAGCAGTGGCAGTGTGGGTGTCGCCGACACCCACCGCATTTGCTGCTCCGCAGGGGTCGTGCGCCACTGGTACGTACAACGAAACCTCGGTGGGCTCCGACACGGTCGGAACCTTCAGCGCACCGACAGGAGCCACATCAACCGGATGCACCTGGACCGTGCCCGCGGGAGTCACGAGTGTGAGGGTTCTCGTCGTTGCGGGCGGAGGCGGAGGCGGTCACTTCCACACTGCCGGCGGTGGCGGTGCCGGTGGAGTCCTGCACGAGGTTGGCCTTGCAGTGACGGCCGGCGACTCGATTGCGGTGACGGTGGGCAAGGGCGGCGACGGCGGCCCCTCCGGTGGTTCGATTGCCGACAACAGCGGACTCAACGGTGCCAACTCGGTCTTCGGTTCGTTGACAGCCGTCGGTGGCGGTGGTGGAGGCGGAGGCGGATCGAACTCCCAGATCGGCGTTGCGGGCAAGGCGGGCGGCTCGGGCGGAGGCGGTGGACGTTGTTGGGTCACCTGCAACACGAGCCTGGTGTCCTCGAACGGCAACAAGCACGTCGGCGGAGACGGCACGGCTGGCCAGGGCAACAGGGGCGGGGACGCCCCGTTCATGAGCGGTGGCGGTGGCGGCGGCGCCGGCGGTGCCGGCAGCGACAGCACGGGTGGTGCAGCCGGCAACGGCGGGGATGGCGTCTCCGTGAACATCAGCGGTGCTGCCACGTACTACGGCGGTGGTGGCGGCGGCGGGACGGAGAACTCAGCCACCCGGGCCTCCGGTGGTCTCGGTGGCGGCGGTCTCGGGGGATCGACGTCGGACAACTCGGGTGCGAACGGCACGGCGGGATCCGGTGGCGGCGGTGGCGGCAACAAGAGCGGAACCCCGGGCGCGGGAGGTTCCGGTGTCGTCATCGTTCGCTGGGGCGGGGCACCGCTCGCCCCGAACATCTCGCTCTCGTCGACCTCCGGGTACGGCCTGGTGAACTCGAGTGTCGGGTCCCTCTACACGGTTTCGAACACCGGCGCGGCCGCAACGTCCTACACCATCGCACCGGCGCTTCCCTCGGGACTGACA
>JBMUAQ010000058.1:0-12739 GCA_049454855.1 Ilumatobacteraceae bacterium | reverse complement strand
ATTCGATGGCAGCCTCGATCCCCGGGTCGTTTTCAAAATCATCGGTGATCGGCACGGGTGACGGCGCTTTTTGCACCGCAACCTCCCCGGTCGCGTCGGCGCGGAAGTCGGGCACTGAGCGGGGCCGCATGTCGCGGTGCGCCGTGCCGGCCGCATCCCTCGGTCGGGTCGCCGAACTGACGGGCTCGAACGTGGGGGCGCCCGGTGTCCCCGTGACGGGGATTGCCGACGACTCGCGCGATGTCGCCCCCGGCGACGTGTTCCTCTGCTTCCGTGGTACAACGCACGACGGGCATGACTCTGCTCCTGCAGCGGTCGCATCCGGTGCAGCCGGGATCGTGTGCGAGCGTCTCGTGCCCGGGGTGCCGGCGGAGATGCAGGTCATCGTGGGGGACGTGCGGTCGGCTGCAGGCCCGCTTGCCGCCGCGCTGCTCGGGCACCCGTCGCGGTCCGTGCGGATGATCGGTGTCACGGGGACGAACGGCAAGACCTCGACCGCTTCGTTCATCTGCTCGGTCCTGCGCGCCGCGGGCAGGAGCCCGCACCTCGTGGGCACCATCACCGGGGTCCGCACCACTCCCGAGGCGGTGGAGCTGCAGTCGGTGATCGCCGGCGCGGTGGCCGCGGGTGCGACACACGTGGTGATGGAGGTCTCCTCGCATGCACTCGTGATGCACCGCACCGACGGGATCGTCTACGACGTCGCGGTGTTCACGAACCTCGGCCACGACCATCTCGACTTCCACCCGACGATGGAGGACTACTTCGCCGCGAAGGCGCGGTTGTTCGCCCCGGGGATGTGCAGGCGTGCGGTGGTGAACACCGACGACCCGTGGGGTGCCCGACTGGCCGACAGTCTGGAGGTTCCGGTCGTGCGCTGCAGCCGCTCCTCGCTCGACGACGTGACCGTGGGGGCCAGGGGTGTGTCCTACAGGTGGGAAGGTGAGCACGTCACCGTCCCCGTGGGAGGGGACTTCACGGTCGACAACTCGTTGCTCGCTCTCACGGTCGCCGTGGAGGAGGGCGTCACCCGGGCCGATGCCGCGTCGCATGCAGCGCGCACCGAACCCGTTCCCGGCCGCTTCGAGACAGTGGAGACCGGTGGCGCATGGAACATCGTCGTCGATTACGCGCACACACCCGATGCACTCGAGAGGTTGCTGCGGTCGGCCCGTGAGGTGTCGAACGGTCGTGTGATCGTCGTGTTCGGGTGCGGAGGCAACCGGGACCGCGGGAAGCGGCCGGCGATGGGCGAGGTGGCCGCACGGCTCGCCGACGTGGTGATCGTGACCTCGGACAACCCCCGCGACGAGGAGCCGGCAGACATCATCGAGGCGGTTCTCGAGGGTGCACGACGCGGGCCGGCAGCGGTCTCGTCGTTCATCGACCGTGCGGAGGCCATCCGGAACGCCGTTCTCGGGGCCTCCGACGGTGACATAGTGGTGATAGCCGGCAAGGGACACGAGACCTACCAGGAGTCCGCCGGCGGGTCGCGTGAGTTCTCCGATGTAGGGGCTGCGCGGGCCGCGGTGGGGGAAAGGAACTCCGGACGATGATTGCAGTGCTGATCGGCGGTGCCGTGTCCATGTTCCTGTCGCTCTTCGGCACCCGGTGGATGATCGGGTTCTTCGCCGGTCTCGGCAAGGGGCAGCCGATCCTCGGGTCCGAGGACCACGGTCCGGTGCACCACATGAAGAAGCAGGGCACCGCGACCATGGGCGGCATCGCCATCATCGGGTCGGCCTTCATCGGCTGGCTGGTTGCGCACCTGCGCGACGGCATCGCGCTCTCCGACCAGGCGATGATCATGTGGGCCGGCGTGCTGGTGCTCGCGCTGATGGGCTTCCTCGACGACTTCCTGAAGGTGCGCAAGTCGCACAACCGGGGAATCCTCTGGAAGAAGAAGGGCTGGATCACCTTCGGGCTCGTGGTTCTTCTGATGACTTGGCTGATGCTCGGCACGGGCGTGAGCGAGACCCTCAGCTTCACCCGCTTCGACCTGCCGGGCTGGGAACTCGCACCGTGGCTGTGGGTGCCGTGGACCGCGATCATGGTGTGGTCCACCACGAACGCGGTGAACGTGACCGACGGCCTCGACGGTCTCGCCGCCGGGTCGGCACTGTTCGGTTTCCTCGCGTTCACGGTGATCGCCTACTGGGCCTTCAGGAACCCCGACGTGTACCACCTCGTCAACCCGCTCGACCTCGCGGTGTTCTCGGCCTCGATGGCCGGTGCGTGCGGTGGCTTCCTGTGGTGGAACGCCGCCCCGGCCCGGATCTTCATGGGGGATGTCGGTGCGCTCGGCATCGGCGGGGCCCTCGGGCTCCTTGCGGTGACGACCAACACCCACATGCTGCTGCCTCTCATCTGTGCGCTGAACGTGATGGAGGCCGGTTCGGTGGCGGTCCAGATGGGGGTGTTCAAGGCGTCGGGCCGCACGCGACGGTTGTTCCGCATGTCCCCGATCCACCACCACTTCGAGCTCGTCGGTTGGCCGGAGACCACCGTGATCATCCGGTTCTGGATCATCTCGGGGATATGTGTCGCCGCGGCCGTCGCTCTCTTCATCGCCGACTTCACCTCGATTGCCGACAACTTCGGCGGGAACTGATGCCGGTCGCGGCCGTCCACGGGCTCGCGGTGACCGGGCAGGCGGTGGCGGAGGCGCTCGCACGGCACGGCTGGACGGTGCGGGTGTCCGACGACAGGCCCCATCCCTCCCACGGCGAGCTCGCGCGGTCGATCGGCGCGGAGCTCCACGAGGTCGGCGCAGACAATGGCATCGATTCCCTGCTCGACGGGGCCGACATGCTCGTGCCCGCACCCGGGGTGCCGCCCTCGAACCGCGTCATCGTTGCCGCCGAGTCGATGGGCATCCCCGTGCGCTCGGAGCTCGACCTCGCGTACGAACGCGAGCTGCTGAGGCCCGGCGGACCGAGGCCGGTTCTCGGCGTCACCGGCACGGACGGCAAGACAACCACCACCATGCTCGCCGCCCACATCCTGCGCGCCGCCGGTCTCGGTGCGGCCGAGGTCGGCAACACCGACGTTCCGTTCCTCGCTGCGGTCGATGACCCCTCCATCGATGTGTTCGTCGTGGAGTGCTCGAGCTTCCGTCTCGACAGGGTGACGTCGTTCCGGTGCGATGCGTCGGTGTGGCTGAACCTCGCCCCCGACCACCTCGACTGGCATCCCGACCTCGCGCACTACCGCGCCTCGAAGGCGCGCCTGTGGGCGCACCTCCGTGCGGGGGACGTTGCGGTCGCACCGGTCGCCGACACGTCGATCGTGGAGGCCGCCCGTGCGTCGGCCGGCCGCACCGTCACCTTCGGGCTGCCCGCCTCGGGGCAGGCGGACTACACGGTGGCAGGGGACGAGCTGGTCGGCCCCGGCGGCTCCCTGTGCAGGGTGGCCGACCTGTGGCGTTCGATGCCCCACGACATCACGAACTCCCTTGCGGCCGCCGCTCTCGCGGTGGAGTCAGGGCTGGTGCGCGGCGACCGGACATCCGCGGCACTCTCGGGTTTTGTCCCCGCGGGTCACCGCATCGAACTCATCGGCCGGTTCGGCGGATCTGATTGGTACGACGACTCCAAGGCGACCAGTCCGCACGCCGCGCTCACCGCCATCCGCTCGTTCGACCGCCTGGTGCTGATCGCCGGTGGACGCAACAAGGGTCTCGATCTCGGGCAGATGGCGTCGGAGCCGCACAGGATGACGGCCGTCGTGGCGATCGGGGACGATGCCGAGGCAGTCGAGGCGGCATTCCGCGGCGTGTGCCCCGTGGAGAGGGCGACGACGATGGAGGGAGCCGTCAGGACGGCGGCGCGGATGGCAGCACCCGGCGTTCCCGTGGTGCTGTCGCCGGGATGCACGAGTTACGACTGGTACAGGAACTACAACGAGAGGGGCGCGGATTTCCAGCGCCTGGTCAGGGAGCACTTCGGGAAGGAGGACGGAGGATGAGCACGACAGAACCGCGCAGGGCCCAGCCCTCCCTCCGCCGGCGCCGCGAGGACATGCTGCGCCGACTCCAGCTCGACGAGAAGCACAGGATGTCGCTCGACGCGCCGACAACGGCGTTCTGGGTGATCCTCGCGGTCACCTGCGTGTTCACCGCGCTCGGTCTCGTGATGGTGCTGTCGTCGTCCTCGGTCGTGAGTCTCCACTCCGGCGAGTCCGCGTTCAGGCTGTTCCGGCGCCAGGTGCTCTGGGCGTTCTTCGGGGCGCTCGGGATGTGGGGCGCCTACAAGATCCCCTACCAGTCGTGGCGCAAGACGACATGGCTGGCACCGTGGGTCATCGGGTCGCTTGCCCTGAACGCCCTCGTCATCTTCATAGGCCGCAACATCAACGGTGCGACGGCGTGGCTGCAGTGGGGCGCGTTCCGGCTGCAGCCGTCCGAGTTCATGAAGATCGCCACGATCCTCGGTTGTGCGCACTTTCTCGCGCTCAAGCACCGCTACGTAGCGGTGAAGGAGGTCGTGCTCTACCGGCTGCTCCTCGTCCTCGGTGTCACGGGCGGCCTCGTCGTGGCGCAGAGGGACTTCGGCACGGCGCTGGTGTTCGCGCTGGTGGTGCTCCTGCTGATGGTGCTCTCCAGCATCCCCTTCGCCCAGCTTGCCGCCACGATGATCGGTCTCGCCACCGCCGGCATGCTCGTTCTCACCCGGGCTGACAACGCGAGCCGGCGACTGTTTGCGTTCCTGAACCTCGAGCAGACCAAGCGCCTCGAGGGGTACCAGGTGTACCAGTCGATCCTCAGCATCGCGAACGGTGGCCCTACGGGCACGGGCATCGGCTCGGGCACGAGCAAGTGGGGATACGTGCCCCTCGCGTACAGCGACTTCATCTTCGCCGTCATCGCCGAGGAACTCGGCCTCCTCGGGGCCGTCGCGATCATCGGCGGGTTCTTCCTGCTGTTCTTCTTCGGCATCCAGGCGGCGCTGGCGGCACGTGACATGCACGGGGCGCTGATCGCAGGCGGTGTGTCGGCGTGGTTCGCCTCGCAGATGGTCATCAACATCGGCGGCATCACGGGTGTCATCCCCATGACGGGGCTCACCCTGCCGTTCATGTCCTACGGCGGGTCGTCGCTCCTCGCCACGATGGTCGCCTCCGGGCTGCTGCTGAACGTGGCGCGCCACCCGAAGTCGCGGTGACCGTGTTCGCGGTCGTCACAGGAGGTGGGACCAGCGGGCACGTGGTGCCGGCAGTCGCGATACTCGAATCGCTCGTCGACTCCGGCGTGCCGGTCGATCAACTGGCCTACGTGGGCTCACGGAGAGGCGCGGAACGCACCGTCGTGCCGCCCCTCGGGTTCCGTTGCGAGTTCCTCCCCATCTCCGGTCTGCAGCGGTCGGTCTCCCCGCGGGCACTCGCGCTGAACATCGCACTGCCGTTCCGCCTCCTGCGGTCCACACTGCGGGCGCGTGCGCTGCTGCGTTCGTGGAAGCCCGCGGTCGTGGTGTCGGTGGGCGGGTACGCGAGCGAGCCCATGGCCCGGGCGGCCGCATCGGCGGGGACGCCCGTCGTGTGCGTCAGCTACGACCGCTCGCCGGGTCTCGCGACACGGCGCCAGGCGCGGACCGCGACGGCGTGCGCCGTTGCCTTCGAGGGGTCCGCACTCCCGAACGCGGTGGTCACGGGTGCGCCGGTGCGCTCGGCAGTGCGCAGGATGGACTCCGCGGCGGTGCGCGCCGACGTGCGGCGCGAGATGGGTCTCGACGAAGGCACATCGCTCGTCACCGTCGTGGGCGGTTCGCTCGGGTCGGCCGTCCTGAACGATGCCGTGGCCGACATCGCGGCGGCACTCGACGGCGCAGGACTGCGTGCGGTCATCCACCACGTGACGGGGCCGCGCTTCTTCGTCGCACCCGACCGTCGCCGCACGGGTTCCGTGGAGGCGCGGCTCGTTGCGCACGACCCCGAACTGCCGCGCATGCTCGCGGCATCCGACGTGGTCGTGAGCCGCGCGGGTGCGAGCACGGTCGCGGAGATCGCGGCACTCGGCGCGGTGGGTGTCCTCGTGCCGTGGCCCGGTGCGGCCGATGACCACCAGACCGCGAATGCCCGGTGGTTGAGCGACGCCGGCGCGGCGGTGCTGGTGGCGGAGTCGGCCACCACGGGCCCCGACGTGGCCTCCGAAGTGGTGCGCCTGTGCTCCGATGACGTCGCGCGCTCGGCGATCTCGTCCCGCGCCCGGGAAATGGGCGCGAGGAACAGGAGCGGGGCCCTGGTGGAGGTCATCCGGAACGCCGCAACCTGCTGACACCGCAGTGAGAAGATGGGAGGGCATGTCCCCGCCGCGTGATCCCTCCCTGCAGGTCGACCTGTCCACCCCGCGGAAGGTGCATGTTGTCGGCGTGGGCGGGCCGGGCATGAGTGCCACGGCGCTGCTGCTGTCCGGGACTGGGCACAGGGTGTCGGGCTCGGACATGGTGGACTCTCCCGTGCTCTCGCGCCTTCGCGGGGCCGGGGTGGCGGCCGCCGCCGGTCACGACCCGGCGCGGGTGAGGGGAGTCGACTGTGTCGTGTACTCAACGGCCGTCCCTGCCGACAACCCCGAGCTCGTTGCCGCGCGTGCCTCGGGTGTGCAGGTGGTGCACCGGTCGGCCGCACTCGCCGCACTGACGGCCGCGACACGCGCCGTGGGTGTCGCGGGAACGCACGGCAAGACCACCACCACCGCGCTGCTCGTCACGATGCTGCGCGGGGCCGGCGTCGACCCCAGCTTCTACGTGGGTGCAGAGATGCTGGATCTCGGCACCGGTGCGGCAACGGGGCGGGACGGCCTCCTCGTGATCGAGGCGGACGAGAGCGACGGCACGGCGGAGGCGCTGCATCTCGAGTCGCTCGTGCTCACCAACATCGACACCGACCACCTCGACCGGTTCGGGGACGACGCGGGTGTGGACGCAGGTTTCGCCGGCATCGTCGCCGGGGCGACCGGGAGGGTCATCGTGTGCGGTGACGACGTGCGCGCGCGGGCCGTGGCCTCCGCTGCGGGTCGCAACGTGGAGACCTACGGATTCGGCGTGGGCAACGACGTCATGGTGGGCGAACCAATCGGCACCGGGGACGGGATGTCGTTCACCGTCACCATCGACGGCGAGGAGATCGTGGTGGCCCTGCCCCTGCGCGGGCGGCACAACGCACTGAACTGTGCTGCTGCGCTCACGATGGCTGCGCGTCTCGGTGCGGACCCCCGCCGCGCGGCAGGTGCGGTGGCCCGGTTCGGTGGAGTGGACCGCCGCTTCCGCGAGCGGGGCACGCACAACGGTGCGGTGCTCATCGACGACTACGCCCACCTGCCGGCGGAGATCGAGGCGGCACTGTCTGCCGCACGCACGCACCCGTCGCTCACCGGTCGTCTGGTTGCGGTGTTCCAGCCGAACAGGTACCACCGTGTCGCCGCGATGGCGGGCGACTATGCGGGGTGCTTCGCCAACGCCGACACGGTGTTCGTCACCGACATCTACGCGTCGGGCACCGAGCGCATCGAGGGAGTCACCGGCCTGATGGTCGCCGACGCAGTGCGCACGGCGCACCGCAACGTGGTGTGGGCCGCGGGCCGCGACGATCTCGTGTCGGCCGTGAACGCCGAGCTCGCCGCCGGTGACGTGTGCGTCAGCATGGGCTGTGGCGACATCTCGACCTTCCCCGATGACCTCCGGAGAGCACCATGACGGGCGTTGCCGGTCTCGCCGTGGCACTGCGCGCCGCGGGACACGGGGTGACCCTCGATGCCCCGTTCGGTGCGCTCACCACCTACGGAACCGGAGGATGTGCGGCGGCGATGGTGGAGGTCACAGACGGTGCATCGATGGAGTCGGTTGCATCGGTCGTGGCTGCACACCCGGGGGTCGCGGTGTTCGTGCTCGGCAACGGCAGCAACACCCTGGTGGCCGATTCCGGGTTCGACGGGCTCGTCGTGCGCCTGCGGCCACCCACTGACCCCGATGCCGCCCGGGTCGAGGTGAGCGGGGGGACGGTCGAGATTCCGGCATGGATGCCCCTGCCCGTCCTCGCGAGACGGTCGGTGGCGGCGGGAGCGTGCGGACTCGAGTGGGCGGTCGGGGTGCCCGGCACGGTCGGTGGTGCGGTGCGGATGAACGCGGGCGGACACGGGGCAGAGATCGTCGATGACCTCGCGGGATGCAGGGTCGTGTCACTGCGCTCGGGACGTGCCGAATGGCTCGCGGGGGAACTGCTCGGCCTCCACTTCAGGGGTTCGGCGCTGTGTGACTGGCACGTCGTGGTTGCGGCGCGCATGCGCGTGAGGGAGCCGGCCGGCCATGACTGCGCCGGCGAGATCGCCTCCATCGTCGCGTGGCGCCGCGAACACCAGCCGGGCGGACGCAACGCGGGTTCGGTGTTCGTCAACCCCGCCCCGGGGGAGGGAAGCAGCGGTGCCCTCATAGACAGGTGCGGACTCCGTGGCCACTGCGTGGGTGGTGCCACGGTGTCGGACAAGCACGCGAACTTCGTGCAGGTGGCTCCCGGCGCAACCACGGCCGACATCATCGCGGTGATGACCGAGGTGCAGGCGAGGGTCGAGGCCGCCACCGGCACACGGCTGCGCAGTGAGACCCGGCTCGTCGGTTTCGGTCCCGAGGTCACGGAGCGTTTCGGGCACGGCGGGAACGGCTCCGCGGACGCCGCACGGACGTCGACGGTGCAACGGCTCTGTGATGCCATGGGGGAGCGCGGATGAGCGGCGACGACACGCGCGACGCCCCGCCGCCGAAGGGTGACCCCGGGCGTACCGAGGCCACTCCCGAGGTTCTCGAGGAGCTCTCCGAACTCTTCGGGCCCGACGAGGACGTGATCCTCATCGACGACGTGGCGGACGCGTCGGTGACGGAGGTCGTGACGGTGTCGTCCCCGACGGCCGGGACATCCGGCGCCACACAGGGAACGGAGCAGTCGGAGACGGACGAACCAACCGCGGACGCATCCGGTGCGTCGGGCCGGGTCGTCGCGTTCCCGCCTGGAGGCCGGGTGGACCCGCCGGCCGACCCTGCCGCGGGCCGCGACCCGCTGATCGTGATCGACGAGGACATCGACCCGCCGGCAGACCGCGACATCGACCCGAGGTTCGAGGAACGCCGACGGGCATGGGCGCGACGTGACCGACTGAAGCGGGTGCGGTGGGTGAAGATCGCCCTGATCCTCGCGGCCGCGTCGGTGGTGGTACTCGGGGTGATGGCCTCGCCGATCTTTGCTGTCCGCACGTTCGTGATGGAGGGCAACGTCTACACCTCCGCCGACTCCGTCGACGAGGTGCGCGGCATCCTGAAGGGCAGCTCGATCTTCACCGCCGACACGACACGTGCACGTCGGGTCCTGCTCGAGGACCCGTGGGTCGCCGACGTGCGCATCACCACGCACTTCCCGTCGAGGGTGGTCGTCGAGGTCTCCGAGAGGGTCCCTGTTGTGTGGTACGTCGGCGGCGACGGCAAGGCCCGCATGGTCGATGCGCGCGGCAGGGTGATCGCCGTTCTCGCGGGCTGGCCCACGAAGTACCTCCAGGTGAAGGGCACCGGACCCGATGTCGCCGCCGGGTCGTCGGCTGACGACGCCTACAGGGCTGCGGCCCAACTGGTGCTCGCGCTCCCCGACGAACTGCGGCCGAAGGTCACCGCGCTCGACCTCAGTCCCGCCGGCGAGCTGTCCATGGTGCTGAAGGGGGACACCCTCGTGCGGTTCGGGACACCTACCGGCCTCCAGGACAAGTTGGTCGCTGTGGTCGTGCTTCTCCGGCGCCAGGACCCGCGCACGATTGCCGTCATCGATGTCTCCGCGGGAGAACCGACGGTTCTCGGCCGCTGACATTTCCGTGCCGAAAACGGCGCAATTGCCACACTTTCGCGACCGTCTGTGCCACGATTTACCGACGCGTCCCGCGCCAGGAGCGAAAGGTTACGGATCCATGGCTGGAGCACCCCAGAACTATCTCGCGGTCATCAAGGTGATCGGCGTCGGCGGAGGCGGGGTCAATGCCGTCAACCGGATGATTGACGCGGGTCTCCGCGGGGTCGAGTTCGTCGCCATCAACACCGACGCGCAGGCCCTGATCATGAGCGATGCCGACGTGAAGCTCGACATCGGCCGTGACCTCACCCGTGGTCTCGGTGCAGGCTCCGACCCCGAGGTCGGCCGGGCGGCAGCCGAGGCCCACCGCGAGGAGATCGAGGAACTCGTGCAGGGCGCCGACATGGTGTTCATCACCGCGGGCGAGGGCGGCGGCACCGGCACCGGGGCGTCACCCGTGGTGGCAGAGGTCGCGCGGGCAGCAGGGGCACTCACCATCGGTGTGGTCACCCGTCCGTTCCAGTTCGAGGGGCGCCGCCGTGCGGTGCAGGCCGACAACGGCATCCAGAGACTGAAGGAGAAGGTCGACACGCTGATCGTCATCCCGAACGACCGGCTCCTCACCACGTCGAACGAGAAGACGTCGCTCGTCAACGCATTCAAGAACGCCGATGAGGTGCTGCTGGCGGGGGTGTCGGGCATCACCAACCTCATCACCACCCCCGGTCTGATCAACACCGACTTCGCCGACGTGAAGATGATCCTCGCGAACGCGGGATCCGCGCTCATGGGCGTCGGCAGTGCATCGGGCGACAACCGTGCCGTCACCGCCGCGAAGGCCGCGATCTCGAGCCAGATGCTCGAGGCACAGATAGACGGCGCCAGAGGGGTCCTGCTCAACATCACGGGTCCCTCGAGCATGGGGCTCTTCGAGGTCAACGCGGCCGCCGAGGTCGTCCACAACGTTGCCCACCAGGACGCCAACATCATCTTCGGCACGGTCATCAACGACGAGCTCGGCGACGAGATCCGCGTCACCGTCATCGCCGCGGGTTTCGAGCGCTGGGACGGGCCGTCCGCAGGCACCTACGGCAGCGGCCGCCCGCGCGCGACCGAGCCGCGTCAGGCACCCGCACCGAGTGCTCCCGTGCGCGACATCTTCGGCGACGACCCGCTCTCCGGGGATGACGACGATGACTTCGACGTTCCCTCGTTCCTGAAGTAGCACACGTGGCGGCAGCAGACGCCGCGCGCATCGCCGCGAACCTCGCCGACGTCCGCGGGCGGATCGTCGCCGCGGGTGGTCACGGTGTGTCGGTAGTGGCCGTCACGAAGACCCATCCACTCGAGGTTCTGCAGGCTGCGGTCGAGGCCGGCTGTGATGCGCTCGGGGAGAACTACGTGCAGGAGATCGTCGGCAAGCTTGCCGGCGGGCCCCCTCCCGGGCCCCTCCACATGATCGGCACCGTGCAGTCGAACAAGGTCAGGAAGATCGCGTCCCTGGTCTCTCTCTGGCAGTCGGTCGACCGGGAGAGCGTCATCGAGGAGATCGGCCGGAGAGCTGCCGGAGGGGGCTGTGGCGATGTGCTCCTGCAGGTGAACCTCGCAGGGGAGGCCGACAAGGGGGGTTGCGAGCCCGGCCGGGTGGACGGACTACGTGTGCATGCCGAGGAGCACGGGGTGCGGGTGCTCGGGCTCATGACTGTGGGGCCGACGGAAGGGGGTCCGGCCGCGGCCGAGCCCGTCTTCCGCGCCCTGCGGCGCATGTGCGACGAGGGAGGTCTGGCCGTGTGCTCCATGGGGATGTCGGCCGACTACGAGATTGCGGCGGGGTGCGGTTCCACCATGGTGCGCATCGGTAGTGCCCTCTTCGGACCCCGCGGCTGAAGTACCCTGTCGACATGTCGTTCTTCCGTCGGGCCATGGATTATCTCGGCCTCAGTGGTGAGGATTCCTTCGAGGACTACGACATGTCGATGGAGTACGAGCGGCCCGGTCGCGCACCGCGTGTCGCCGAACCTGAGTACGTGTCTGACCCCAGCCGACCTCCCGTGCGCCCGCGTGTCGATGACACCGGTGCGACACGCCGCCCCGACGATTCCGGGCTGAACGTGCGACCGAAGGGTGCTCCGCGCTCCGGCGCCACGGTGCGGCCCGTTCCCGCAGGCGGGGAGACCGTCACCGTGCGGCCGCGTTCGTTCAACCAGGCCCAGGAGAGCGGCGACTGCTTCCGCGACGGGATACCCGTCATCGTGAACCTCGAGGATGTCGACCCCGGCATGTCCCGTCGCATCATCGACTTCGCGAGCGGGCTCTGCTACGCACTCGGCGGCACCATGGAGAAGGTCGGCACCGGGGTGTTCCTCCTGAAGCCCGGCGGCTCCTCGGACGTCAACGGCTGATGAACCTTCTCTGCCAGCTCTTCGCCCTGTACTCGCTCGTGGTCGTGCTGCGTGCGGTGTCATCGTGGTTCCCGATCGGTTCGGGCAGCGCACTCGCGCCGGTGGTGGCATTCCTCCACCGCGTCACCGAGCCGGTCTTCGCACCGATCCGCAGCGTGCTCCCGTCGCTCGGGGGGTTCGATTTCACGCCCATCGTGGTGATCGTCGGCCTGCAGATCGTTGCGGGTCTGGTCGGCTGCTGACACCGCCGTACCCCTAGCCTTGTCGCGTGCCGTACCCGGAGGTTGACCCCCAGCCCAGCTTCCCCGCCCTGGAGGAGGCAGTCCTGGCCCGTTGGGAGGCCGGCAACACCTTTGTGCGCAGCGTGGAGGCACGCCCGGCGGGCGGCAACGGGGACAACGAGTTCGTGTTCTACGACGGGCCGCCCTTTGCCAACGGCATGCCGCACTACGGGCATCTTCTCACTGGCTTCGTGAAGGACGTGGTGCCCCGCTACCGCACGATGCGCGGCCGCAGGGTCG
>JBMUAQ010000057.1:0-12819 GCA_049454855.1 Ilumatobacteraceae bacterium | reverse complement strand
CCCCCCCCCCCCGCGGCCGGGCCACCGCACGGTTCACCTGGGGTGACCACTACGTCACCGAGGGTCTCGAACTGCCGGGCGAGCACATGGTGATGAATGCCGCGGCCGCCGCCGCGGTGGGTGTCGCCGCGGGAGTGCCGTTCGAGCATGCCGTGAGCGCCGCGTGCCGTTCGGGAACCGCACCGATGCGCATGGAATGGCTGACGGCGAACGACGGCACCCGGGTTCTCGACGACAGTTACAACGCGAACTCGTCGTCCATGGCGGCGGCTCTGCGCACGCTCGCCTCGACGGGGACGGCACACCGGTATGCGGTGCTCGGTGCTATGGCTGAGGTTGCCGATGGGGATGCGGCGCACGGTGCCGTCGCGCGGCTGGCGGAGAGTCTCGGCATCACGGTGATCGCCCTCGAGACTGATGCCTACGGGCCGCCCGGCATGGATGTGGGTGCCGCTGTCGCCGCGGTGGCCGAGCGGGGCCGGGACACCGTGGTGCTGGTGAAGGGCTCGAGGTCGTCGCACGCCGAGCGTGTGATCGAGGGGCTTCTCTCGGGGGGTTGAGGCCCGGTCAGGGGCTCGACTCGCCCGCCACGTCGCCCCGGGCGGTGGCGGAGCGGGCCGCGAGGATCGCCGCGTCCTCGGCGGCGCGCAGGTCGATCCGGTGGATGTTGCACCACCACGAGAGAACGAGTGCCCACGCCGCGCCGAAGTAGAGGACCGGCCGTGCGCCGATGGAGTCCATGACGGGTCCGAAGATCATGTTGCCGATGGGGATGGTGCCGCCGAAGGCCATGAACCACAGTGACAGGACCCTGGCCCGGACGGCGAGCTCCAGTCTGCTCTGCAGCACGGTCATGAGGGCGGTGGTGGTGGAGAAGTACGTGGTGCCGAGCAGGAACCCGGTGACGAACGCGAGCGGCACGTTCGGGGCGGAGGCGAACAACGCGAGAGCGATGCCGAACAGCACGAAGCCCCTGCGGGCTGTGGTGCGCTTGTCCTCGCTGGCGAGCACCGTCCCGACCGCGAGTGCACCGAACATCGCGCCGAGACCCCACACCGCGTACAGCCACTTGTAGAGGGCGGTGCGGGGCTGGATGCCGAACGCGAGGTCGGCGACGGCGGGGAAGAGCCCCACGAACGGGAGGCTCAGCAGCGAGAAGGAGAACATCGTCAGCAGCACACGGCCGATGACGGGACGGTCCCTCGCCACGCGGATGCCGAGCGTGAGGGACCGCAGGCCCGACTCAGGTGTCTTCTCCGCCCGGGGGAGCGTGATGCGCAGCACGGCCGACATCACGATGAGGTAGGTGCAGGAGTTGATGAAGAAGATGTGCTCGGTGTTCAGGCCGATGTTCATCAGCAGTGCCGCCACGATCGGGCCGGCAACCCGCGAGCCGTTCACCGACACCGACGACAGGCTGATGGATCCCCCGAGGTCCTCGGGCGGCACGAGGCTGGGGAGCACGGCGGAGAATGCAGGTGCGTTCAGGCTGTTGCCGATGCCGACGACCAGCTGGGCCACGAACAGGGCCGGGATGGCGGCGTCGATGCCGGCGAGCACGCCGAGCGAGAACGAGCCGGTCATCTGCACGAGCTGGGCAAACACCAGCCAGCGGCGCCGTTCGAACTTGTCGGCCATGACCCCGGCGGGGATCGACAGGAGGAGCAGCGGTCCCATCTGGGCGATGCTGAACACGGCAACCGTGGATGCGCTCTGCGTGCGGGAGTAGACATACGCCGGCAGTACCACCTGCTGCATCCACACCCCGATGCTGGAGGTGAAGCTCGACATCCACATCACCCGGAAGTCACGGTGCGCCAGGGCCGAACGGGCCGAACCGGGAACAGGCTGGCGACGCGTGCGTGTTGTCATAGGGGGCCTCTCCACAGTACTGGCGGGTGCCGCCGGACGGCGTGACGGAGCGTCAGGCGGTTGTGTCGAACGCGATCGGCATGGCGGCAGGCCCGAAGATCGCGGTGGTCGCGGGCTTCATGACGGTGTCGCCGTCGCGGCGGATGCCGGGCAGTCGTGCCGGCAGCACGGTGAGTGCCTCCTGCAGCTCCGCACGGGCGAGCGACGCGCCGAGGCAGTAGTGGATGCCGCTGCCGAAGCTCATGTGCGGTGACCCGACGGGCTCGCGCGTGATGTCGAACGTGCCGGGGTCGGGGAACACGGCAGGGTCGAAGTTCGCGGTGGCGAGGCTCGTGCTCATGAACGTTCCCTTCGGGAACAGCACGCCGTCCATCTCGATGTCCTCGCTGGCGAACCTGATGGTGCCGTTCACCGCACCCCAGTAGCGCATGCACTCCTCCACGGCCCGCGGTGCGAGCGAGGGGTCGGATGCGAGGAGCGCCCATTGGTCGGGGTGGTCGAGGAACACGGCGAGGCACAGACCGAGCTGGTTGCGGGTGGTGTCGGTGCCGCCGACGATCACTGCCTCCACCATCATCACCAGTTCGTCGTTCGTGAGCCTGTCGCCCTGCTCCTCTGCCGCGATGAGGTCGGTGAGGAGGTCATCGGCCGGCCCGGCCCGGCGCTCGTCGATGAGGTTGCGCACGTACTCGCCGAGTTCGTCCTGGGCCTTCATGATCACCGGGACATCCTGTGCGAGCGTGCCGTTGAACACTCGCAGGATGTCGGTGGCCCACACGCTGAATGAACGCCAGTCCTCCTTCGGCGCGCCGAGCAGCTCACAGATGATGGGGATGGGGTAGGGCTCGCACACGTCCGCGACGAACTCGGTGCGCCCGGCGGCGAGGCGCGGGGTGATGAGCCCCTCCACCACCTCCCGCATGAACGGACGCAGCCGGTCGGCGCTGCGGGGGGAGAACGCGGGGGCAACGAGCCGCCTCAGGCGCACGTGGGTGTCGCCCTCGGCGTTCAGGATGCTGACCCGGCGGCGCGAGAGGAACTTCTCGTCGGTGATCCCGGCGAACTGGGCCGCGAAGCCCGTGGCACTGTGCCAGCGCTTGTCGCGCAGCACCTTGGTGACCGTGTCATACCGGAGCACCGCGTACCCGATGTCCGTGCGGGCGATGGCTGCCTGTGACGAGAGTTCGCGCATCACGGCGCGGCGCACCTGGCGGTCGCCGTCCTCGAAGACGGGCACCCTGGGGAGTTCGAGTTCCGACGCGTGAACGGTCATGGCCCGACCCTACGAGGAACGCAGCGCGGTGACGGGGTCGACGTGTGCGAGGCCGAGTGCCTCGGCCACCGCGCCGTACGTGACGGATCCCGCATGGGTGTTGAGACCGTGGGCCAGGGCCGCATTCCGTTCGGTCGCTGCCAGCGGGCCGTGCGCGGCGACCTCGAGCTGGTACGGCAGCGTCGCGTTCGTCAGTGCGTACGTGCTGGTGTGGGGGACGGCCCCCGGCATGTTGCCCACGGCGTAGTGGATCACCCCGTGCAGCTCGTACACCGGGTCGGTGTGGGTGGTCTCGTGGATCGTCTCGATGCACCCTCCCTGGTCGACGGCGACATCGACGATGACCGCGCCCGGCTTCATGGTTCGCACCATGTCCTCGCTCACCACCACCGGCGCACGCCCGCCCGCCACGAGCACCGCGCCGATCACGAGATCGGCCTCGGCGATGCTGCGCTCGATCGCTCCCCTGTTGGAGGCCAGCGTCATGATGCGGCCGCGGTGGATCTGGTCGACCCACCGGAGACGGTCGAGGTTCTTGTCGAGTAGCACCACCTCGGCCTCCATGCCGGCGGCGATCCATGCGCTGTTCCAGCCCACGTTCCCGGCGCCTAGCACGACCACACGGGCGGGCCGCACGCCCGGGGCGCCGCCCATCAGCACGCCGCGACCGCCGTGCGTGCGCTCGAGGAAGTGGGCGCCCATCTGCGGTGCGAGCCTGCCCGCCACCTCGCTCATCGGCGCGAGGAGGGGCAGCGCACCGGTCTCCACCTGCACCGTCTCGTACGCGAACGCCGTGGTGCCGGCCTCCAGCAGCGCGTGGGCGACAGCCGGGTACGCGGCGAGGTGCAGGTACGTGAAGAGCACGAGGTCGCGGCGGAGGTGCACGAACTCGGCCTCGGTGGGCTCCTTCACCTTCACCACCATGTCCCTCGCCCAGGCATCGGCCGCCGTGGGAACGATGTCGGCCCCGGCCGCCACGTAGTCGGCATCACTGATCGACGCCCCGTCGCCCGCACCTGTCTCCACGTACACATCGATGCCGAGACGCTCGAACTCGCGCACCCCGTCGGGTGTCATGGCGACACGGCCCTCGGCGGTCTTGGTCTCGCGCGGAACCCCCACTGACTTGATCTGCGTCATGCCCGCATTTCTATCGGCACCGGGGGCTCGACACGGGTGCGCCCCTGCCTGCCGGCGGCCCTCGCCGCCCGGGCACCTGTCGCACGGGGACGTCCGTTGTGGAACGATGGGGGGATGCGCACCGTCAGGAACTTCATCAACGGCAAGCAGGTCGACGCACGCGACGGCCGCACCACTCCCATCGTGAACCCGGTGGACGGCAGGGAGTACGGCACCGCGCCGCTGTCGTCCGCACCCGACATCGACGACGCCATGACGGCCGCTTCGACGGCATTCGAGGAATGGCGCAACACCACGCCCTCCGAACGGTCGCTCGCACTCCTGCGCATCGCCGATGCACTGGAGAGCAGGGCCGACGAACTCATCGCGCTCGAGGTGGAGAACACAGGGAAGCCGGTCGGCATGACGGCCAGCGAGGAGATCCCCCCGATGATCGACCAGATCCGCTTCTTCGCGGGTGCGGCGCGCATGCTCGAGGGCAAGGCCTCGGCCGAGTACATGCGGAACATGACCTCCATGATCCGGCGCGAGCCGGTGGGGGTGTGCGCGCAGGTCGCGCCGTGGAACTACCCGATGATGATGGCGGTGTGGAAGTTCGCACCTGCACTCGCGGCCGGCAACACGGTGGTGCTGAAGCCCTCGGACACCACTCCGGTGTCGGCGGCGTTCATGGCCGAGGTGGCCGCCGAGTTCCTGCCGCCGGGCGTGTTCAACGTGGTGTGCGGCGACCGCGACACCGGTCGCGCGATGGTGGCACACGACAACCCCACGTTGGTGAGCGTCACCGGTTCGGTGCGCGCAGGCATGGAGGTCGCCGAGGCCGCGGCCAAGAGTCTGAAGCGGGTGCACCTGGAGCTGGGCGGCAAGGCGCCGGTCATCGTGTTCGACGATGCCGACATCGAGGCCGCCTCCGCGGGCATCGCGACGGCCGGCCTGTTCAACGCCGGCCAGGACTGCACCGCGGCCACCCGTGTGGTGTGCGGACCGCGCATCTACAACGAGTTCGTGGCCGCACTGTCGGAGAGCGTGGCGGCGTCACGCACGGGCCGACCCGACGACGAGGACGTGCTCTACGGCCCGCTGAACAACCCGAACCAGCTCGCCCGGGTCGCCGGGTTCGTCGAGCGCACCCCCGACCACGCCCGGGTCGTCACCGGCGGTTCGCGCGTGGGTGACGAGGGTTTCTTCTACGCGCCGACCGTGGTCGCCGATCTCCGTCAGGACGACGAGATGATCCAGAACGAGATCTTCGGGCCGGTCATCACCGTGCAGCGGTTCTCGGACGAGGACGAGGCACTGAGGTGGGCGAACGGTGTCGAGTACGGCCTCGCGTCGTCGGTGTGGACTCGCGACTTCGGCCGCGCCATGCGCATGGCGAAGGGTCTCGATTTCGGGTGCGTGTGGATCAACACGCACATCCCGATCGTCGCCGAGATGCCCCACGGTGGCTACAAGAAGTCGGGCTACGGCAAGGACCTCTCCGCCTACGCACTCGACGACTACACGCGCATCAAGCACGTGATGGCGAACCTCGACAGCTGATCCCGGGTCTGCGCGGACGGCCGGCGTCAGCGGTTGGCGAGTGCGTCCCACGCGGCGGTGAACGCAGTGCGCAGGGTGGTGCGGATGAACTCGAGCTCCTGCTCGCCGCTCACGAGGGTGGGCGACAGCACCACAACGGGGTCGGCGCGGTCGTCGGACCGGCAGATCAGCCCGGCACGGTAGAGCATGGGGGAGAGGAATCCGCGCAGCAGCCACTCGCTCTCCTCTGCGGTGAACGTCTCGCGGGTGTCCTTGTCGCGTACCAGCTCGGCAACACGGAAGTAGCCGCTCCCGCGCACGTCGCCCACGATCGGGAGCCGGGAGAGCTCGGCCATCACGTCGTCGAAGAGTGCCTCGTGGCGCAGCACGTTGCCGCAGATGTCCTCGTTCTCGAGAATGTCGATGTTGGCGAGTGCGACGGCGCAGCTCACCGGGTGACCGCCGAAGGTGAGGCCGTGCATGTACATGCGACCTTCCTCCTCCACGAAAGGTGCGGCGACGCGGTCGCTGACCAGCACGCCCCCGAGCGGCGCGTAGCCGCTGGTGACACCCTTTGCGAACGTGATCATGTCGGGCACGTAGCCGTACCGGTCGCAGCCGAACATGTGCCCGAGGCGACCGAACGCACAGATCACCTCGTCGGACACCAGCAGAACGCCGTGGCGGTCGCAGATCTCGCGCACGCGGCGCCAGTAGCCCTCGGGTGGCGTGAGGGCGCCGCCGGTGTTCTGCACCGGCTCCATGATCACCATGGCCACGCTCTCCGGACCCTCCGAGAGGATCAGCCGCTCGATGTCGTCCGCACAGTCGAGGGTGCATGTCGCTGCCTGCGCACAGGATGTGCACCGGTACCGGTTCGTGTTGCGCACCTTGAGTGCGGTCGGAAGCAGCGGCTCGAACGGCTCGCGCAGCGCGGGGATTCCGGTGATCGACAGCGCCCCGAGCGTGGTGCCGTGGTACGCAAAGTCCCGGCTGATCACCTTCCGCCGCGTCGGTTGGCCGATGGCGGCGAAGTACTGCACGGCCAGCTTCCACGCTGATTCCACCGCCTCGCCTCCGCCGGCGGTGAAAAAGACCCTGTTGAGGTCGCCGGGGGCGAGGTCGGCCAACCGCGAGGCGAGCCGCACGGCCGGTTCGGTGGCGAAGTTCCAGAGCGGGAAGTACGACAGCGTGCGCGACTGTGCCGCCGCGGCCTCTGCGAGCTCGTTGCGGCCGTGGCCGATGTTCACGGTGAAGAGGCCGCTGAGGGCATCGAGGTAACGGTTGTCCCTGTCGTCCCACACGTACGCCCCCTCGCCGCGCACGATCATCGGGAGTCCGTCCCGTTGCACCGCCGACATCCGGGTGAAGTGACCCCACATGTGCCGGCGCGCCTGTTGGTCGAGGGTGCCGTCCACGGCGACCATTATCCCCGCACGGGGCGGGGCCGTGCGTGACCCTCCCGTGTGCCTATGCTCTCCGGAACGTCGCGGTTCGGAGGTGGGAGTGACGGGAGTACGCGGGTCGGTCCAGCTCGTCGGTGTCACGAAGCGTTACGGCGACGTCACCGCCGTCGACAACCTAGATCTCGAGGTGCGGCCCGGCGAGTTCCTCTCCCTGCTCGGACCCAGCGGGTGCGGAAAGACCACCACGCTGCGCATGCTCGCCGGTTTCGAGCAGCCCGATGCCGGGCACATCCTCGTGAACGGGGTGGAGGTGCAGGGGGTTCCCCCGTACAAGCGCGACGTCAACACGGTGTTCCAGCACTATGCGCTCTTCCCGCACATGACGGTGGCGGAGAACGTGGGGTACGGCCTGCGCCAGAAGGGCGTGCCGAAGGCGGAGATCGCCGGGCGAGTGGCCGAGGCCCTCGACATGGTGCAGATGTCGCGCCTCGCGGAACGCAGGCCGAGGCAGATGTCGGGCGGACAGCAGCAGCGCGTGGCCGTGGCCCGCGCACTGGTGAACAGGCCGAGCGTGCTGCTGCTCGACGAGCCTCTCGGTGCCCTCGACCGCAAGCTGCGCGAGGAGATGCAGATCGAGCTGAAGCTCCTGCAGTCACGTCTCGGGATCACCTTCGTGTTCGTCACCCACGACCAGGAGGAGGCCATGAGCATGAGCGACCGCATCGCCATCATGCTCGACGGCCACATCGAGCAGCTGGCCGACCCCGAGACCGTCTACGAGCACCCCTCGTCGGCGTTCGTTGCCGGTTTCATCGGTCGCAACAACTTCTGGACGGGTACCGCCACCGATGACGGGGCGGTTGCCGACGACGGGACGGTGTTCGTGGCCACGAGGCCGGAGGAGAACGTGCCGAACGGCCAGCCGGCCCTGCCTGCCGTGCGCCCCGAGTGCATCCATCTCACCTCGGCGCAGCCCGGCCGCACCGAGAACTCGTGCCGGGGCGACGTCGCCGGCGTGTCCCACTTCGGGGACGTGCTGCAGTACGTGGTCACCGTGGGCGAGCGGGACCTGCTGGTGCTCGCGCCCCGGCTCGACGCCCAGCGCTTCGCCGTGGGTGACAGCGTGTGGTGCTCGTGGTCGGCCGACGACGTGTACCTCTTCTCGGCCCGCCAGGCTGACGTGGTGCTGGCCGAGGACGAGGCAGGCTGACCGCCGGGACGTGGTCGGTCTGCTACAAACAGAACCAACAAACAACGGCTGACGCCGCTGACTGGGGGAGACAACACCATGGACCGTCCGATCAAGATCCTCGCGCCGCACAGTTTTCGCGAGCAGCTCTCCCGCCGTGCGTTCCTGAAGGCCGGCACGGCCACCGCCGGTCTCGCCGTGGTCCTCGCGGCGTGCGGCAACAGCGGTTCGGTGTCCGACGGCAGCACCCCGGCGGACACCTCCGGCGGAGCAGGTGGCGACTGGACCGAGCTCGAGGGCACGGCAACCGGTGAGTGGAGCCGCAAGATCCGCAAGTCGAGCGGTGCGCTCGCCATGTACACCTGGGGCGACTACAACGACCCCGAACTGGTCGGCGCGCTCGCGGAGTCCACGCTCGGGGTGTCGATGAAGGTCGACTACTACGCCAGCAACGAGGACCTCATCACCAAGCTGTCGGCATCGTCGGGCCAGAGCGGGTTCGACATCGTGGTGCCCACGGGCCCCTACGTGCCGCAGATGATCCAGAAGGGTCTGCTGCAGAAGCTCGACAGGTCGCAGCTGCCCAACTTCGTGAACCTGGATTCGCCCTACGTCGGCCAGCCGTGGGACCCGAACGACGAGTACGTGGTGTGCAAGGACTGGGGCAGCGCCGGGTTCCTCTACGACACCACCAAGATCAAGCGCGACCTTGCCACCTGGGCCGACTTCCTTGATGCCTGCACCAAGGAGGCAAGCGGGAACGTGGCGGTCATCGATGCGGCATGGGACTTCTGCGGCCCGTGGTTCTGGGCCAACGGGAAGTCGGCCAACACCACCGATGCCGCCGACCTCGATGCCTGCGAGGACTACATGGTGAACACCCTCGGCCAGCACATCAAGGCGTTCGACAGCTACCCCAGCACGAAGATCGCCGAGGGCGCGTACTCCATCGCCGTTGCATGGACGGGCGACGCGCGCCAGGCGTACTCGCGCATCGCCGACGCCGGTGGCAACCCCGACAACTGGAAGTGGGTGCTGCCCGGGCCGAAGACGCAGCTGTTCATGGACACTTACGCGATCCCCGCGGGGGCTCCGAACCCCGAGGCCGCGCACGCGTGGATCAACTGGGAGCTCGTGCCCGAGGTGTCCATCAAGGACCTCTCGTACCACGGGTACCACACGGGAATGAAGAACATGGAGCAGCTGCTGAAGGAGCTCGCCCCCGACCTCTCGAAGCCGGACATGATCTTCTTCTCCGACGAGCAGGTGGCCACGATGGAGGCCCAGGAGATGAACTCGGCCCTCGACCGTCTTGTCGAGATCCTGAACAAGACCAAGGCGAAGGCCGGGGCCTGACCGGGTGACGGCGGCGCTGACCGGCAGGCGCCGGCGGGTTCGGGCACCGAGGTTCGCCCTCGCCCTGCCGTCGATCATCTGGTACGCGCTGTTCTTCGTCGTCCCGATCGGCTACATCGTCTACTACTCCTTCGGCACGAAGGACACCTCCCTCGTCCTGCCGGTCGACCTGAGTCGTCTCACCACGGCCAACTACTCCGCCGTGTTCGACGAGACCTTCTTCACGGTCTTCCGGGGCACGCTGCGGATCGCAGTGATCGCCACTGCGCTGTGCGTGCTGGTCGGTCTTCCGGTGGCATACTTCGCGGCGTTCAAGGTGAGCGAACGGTGGCGGGCGGTGATCCTCGCGCTCGTCGTGGTGCCGAGCTTCACGAGCTTCCTCATCCGCACCGTGGCGTGGCGCATCCCGCTCGCGCCGAACGGTGCCTTCTCCCGGTTCCTGATGGACCTCGGCTGGGTGGGGGACAACGGCATCCAGGTGCTCGAGACGTCCCTCGCCGTGCAGATCGCCGTCGTCTACAACTACCTCGGCTTCATGGTGCTGCCGCTCTTCGTCGCGCTCGACCGCATCGACGTGCGCATGCGCGAGGCCAGCAAGGACCTCGGCGCGGGACGGCTGGCAACCTTCGTGTCGGTGACCCTCCCGCTCGCCGGCCCCGGCATCGTCGCCGGCGTGCTGCTCACGTTCATCCCCATGTGCGGTGACTACGTCGCCGCAACGGTGCTGGGCGGGGCAAAGGGGAACATGATCGGCGCGCTCGTGGCGTCGCAGTTCGGCGGTGCCCAGAACTGGCCCCTCGGGTCGGCCATGGCGGTTCTGATGATCGTGTTCGTGCTGGCCGCACTCGCGGTCGGCGCGGCGGTGGTGTGGCTGGTGCCCCGCGTGGCGTCGTTGTTCTCGCCTCTCGGCGAGATCGTGCGCCGTGCCAACCACAGGCGTGCGATGGACGGCGGCGCGCGGGGTGCGCGGGTGAGGCTGCCCTTCGAGCCCCTGAAGACGGCGCTCGCCGCATGGACCGTGGCAGTGCTGGTCTTCCTGTTCGTGCCCATCGTGCTCGTGTTCGTCCACTCGTTCAACCGCGGGCAGTCGTTCACCATCTGGTCGGGGCACTTCAGCACGAAGTGGTGGGGGGAGCTCTTCTGGGCATCTGCCGCGTGGCGGGTGCTCTGGGTCGGAGCCGTCATCATCGCGGGCGGCCTGCTGGTGCGATGGCTGCTGCAGCGGTTCACCGATCTGCCGCCGCGGGTCACGAACTGGTTCGGGCCGGGTGCCTTCTTTGCCGCAGTGGCATGGAACTGGGCCACCACCGACCGCTACCGCGACGTGTTCAAGTTCTCGGGCGTGGGGGATGCCGTCCGCAACTCGTTCACCGCGGCGTTCGGTGCCACCATCATCGCCGTGGTGATCGGCGGGCTCGCCGGCGTCGCACTCGCGCGGCGCCCCGGGTCGTGGACGAAGGTGTTCATGGCGGTGCTCTTCCTCATCCTCGTGACGCCCGAGATCATGGATGCCATCGCGCTCGCAACCTGGTTCCCGCGGATCCAGGACGTGCCGGTTGTCGGTTACCCGTTCAGGAACGGCTGGGGGCCCTTCGGAGGCGGCATGAACAAGCTGTGGGTGGGTCAGTCGCTGTACGCGAGCGCCGTCGTAACGCTCATCGTGCGTGCGCGACTCGAGGGTCTGGATGAATCCCTCGAGGAGGCGGCGGCAGACCTCGGTGCCACACCGTCCCGTGCGTTCCGCCAGGTGACGCTCCCGCTGATCTCGTCGGCGCTCGTGGCCGGTGGCCTGCTGTCGTTCACACTGTGCCTTGACAACGCCGTCATCTCCACGCTCATCTCGGAGGCCGGCTCCACCACGTTCCCGGTCGCGCTGCTCGGTGCCACGCGGAGCACCATCAAACCTTTCTGGGGCGTCGGCGCGATGATCCTGTTCGTGGTCACCATGGCGGCGCTGTGGTTCGTGGCGGTCGTGCTGCGCCGCTCGGGCAGCTCCTCGAGCGACATCGCCGCCACGCTCACCGGATCGTGAACACGGCGGAACGCCGGGGGCACGTGTGCGTGGCCCCCGCGACGGCACCGTCATGGGTGTCTGAGGCCGTTGTCGCAGGCGGTGGCATCGTCACCCCCGCGGCGGATGCCGATGCGGTGGTGTGGTCGGACGCACGTGACCCCGACGGCCTGGCCGGGCTGCTCGCGACCAACCCGCACGTGCGGTGGGTGCAGGTTCCCTTCGCGGGTGTCGAGAACTTCGTGCCGATCGTGGATGACACGCGGATGTGGACGTGCGGCAAGGGCGTGTACGCCGAGCCCGTGGCCGAGCACGCGCTCGGACTCGCACTGGCGGGCATGCGCGGCATCGGCAACTACGCGCGCGCCGACGGGTGGACCGGGCCGATCGGGCGCAACCTTCTCGGTGCGAGGGTCACGATCCTCGGGGGCGGCGGCATCGCCGAGTCATTGCTGCGTCTGCTGCGTCCGTGGGGGTGCCATGTCACGGTCGTCCGGCGCACCGTCGAGCACATGGACGGCGCTGACGATGTGCTCGGAACCGTGAACCTCGTCGATGCTCTCGCCGGGGCCGACGTGGTGTTCCTCGCGCTCTCGTTGACGCCGGAGACGCGCGGCATCATCGCGCGGCCGGAGCTGGAGGTGATGGAGAACCACGCATGGTTGGTGAACGTCGCGCGCGGCGGCCACGTCGTCACCGACGATCTCGTGTGGGCACTGTCGAACGGGGTCATCGGCGGTGCGGCCCTCGACGTGACCGACCCCGAGCCGCTCCCGCCGGGGCACCCCCTGTGGGGCATGCCGAACTGCATCATCACCCCGCACGTGGGCAACACACCCGAGATGGCGGTGCCGCTGCTCGGTGAACGCATCACCGCCAACGTGGCCCGGTGGGTCTCCGGCGAGCCGCTCATCGGCCCCATCGATCCGCACGCCGGCTACTGACCGTGCCGTTCGCGGCGGACCGTCGCTAGTCTTGGTGCTCCGCAAGGGCGATTAGCTCAGTTGGTTAGAGCGCCACCATGACACGGTGGAGGTCCCGGGTTCGAGTC
>JBMUAQ010000056.1:0-12960 GCA_049454855.1 Ilumatobacteraceae bacterium | reverse complement strand
CGGCCGCAACCTGCTGGTGAAGTCGCTGCCGAAGAACGCCTTGGTGAACGACTCGATCGTGCCGGCAAGGTCCGCGAAGGTGATGTCGCGGTCGATCACGAGTCCCTCGATCTGGTGGAACACCGGCATGTGGTTCGCATCCGGGGTCTCCTTGCGGAACACACGACCGGGCATCACCGCATAGATCGGCGGCGGCCACTCCTGCATCACCCTGATCTGCACCGGCGACGTGTGGGTGCGCAGCACCACGCTCCCCTCCGGCTCGGCCTCCACGAACAGCGTGTCCCACATCGACCGCGCGGGGTGGGTCGGGGGCATGTTGAGGGCCTCGAAGTTGTGGAAGTCGGTCTCGACCTCCGGACCCTCGGCCACCATGAAGCCGAGCCCAACGAACACGTCCTCGAGTCGCTCCATGGCCTGGGTGACGAGATGCAGACGTCCGCGCCGCCCATCCGTTCGCAGGAACAGCTCCGACATGTCGACCCTGTCGGCAGCGACGGACCCGGCGAATGCCGCAGATTTCAGCGCCCGCTCACGCACCTCGACTGCCGCAGCCACCTGCTGCATGGCCTCGTTGATCTCGCGACCCGCCTCGCGGCGCCGTTCGGGGTCGGACTCGCGCCCGAGGGCCGACTTCAGCGCCGTGAGAGTCCCCTTCTTGCCCGTCGCGGCGTTGTTCGCGGCCCTCAGTTCGTCGATCGAGCCGGCGGCGGCCACTGCAGCGAGGACAGCGGTCAGTGCCGAACCCACCCCCGATGATTCCTGCGGCCCGCTCATGACGCAACGACGCTAGCCCCGGCGGCGATCCGCAACGGGCCTGTTTGCGGCCGGCGGTTCATCGCCCCGACCGGCTCCACCCCACGTGCATGGCGAGCACGGTGGCGGCCATGGCCACGTTCAGGCTCTCGGCACGACCCGCATGGGGCACCCGCACCCACCCGTCGACAGGGGCGTCAGCGGACAGTCCGTGTGCCTCGTTGCCGAGCACGACCGCCAGCGGTCCGCCGAAGTCGGCGCTGCGCATGTCGACCGCACTCCCGTGGCTCGTCGTGCCGAGGAGCCGGAGACCGATGCCCCGCAGTTCGTCCAGCCCGTGTGCAGTGCGCACCGGCACATGGAACACGGCGCCAGCGGAGGCGCGTACGGTCTTCGGCGACCAGACGTCGACCGCGTCACCGGTGACGAACACACCGTCCGCGCCGGCCGCCTCTGCGGACCGGATGATGGTCCCGAGGTTGCCCGGGTCGGAGACCCCGTCAGCCACGACGAACCATGTCGTGGACGAGACGTCCACCGGGTGTTGCGACGGCACGGCGCACACCGCCAGAACTCCCTGCGGCGAGACGGTGTCGTTGACGGAGTCGAAGGTGCGCGCATCGAGCACGTACGGGACGGACCGTACGCACTGCGGTGCGTCCTCTCCCTCCCTGACGTAGACCTCCCGGATGTCTATGTCCGCGGACGCGGCGTCCTCGAGGAGGACACGGCCCTGGACCACGAACAACCCGGCCTCGACGCGTGCACTCCGGCGGCCGACGAGACGCCGCAGCGTCTGCACGCGCGGGTTCGACGGCGAGAGGGTGCCGGGTCTCAGGCGAGGGCCGCCTTGGCCGATGCAACCAGTGCACCGAAGGCCTCGGCGTCGTGCACCGCGAGGTCGGCCAGGATCTTCCTGTCCACCTCGATGCCGGCGGCGTTCAGGCCCGCGATGAAGCGGCTGTAGCTGATGTCGTTGAGACGGCAGGCCGCATTGATGCGCTGGATCCACAGACGACGGAACTCACCCTTGCGGGCCCGCCTGTCACGGAATGCGTACTGCCCCGAGTGGAGCACCTGCTCGTTTGCCGCACGGAACGAGCGGCTCTTGTTGCCGTAGTAGCCCTTCGCCTGCTCGAGGACGGCCCTGTGCTTCTTGCGGGCATGCACTGCCCTTTTCACGCGTGCCATGTGATGGTCTCCTTCTCGTCTCTCCGGTCAGCGCTCGCCCAGGAGGCGCTTGATCTTCTTCTCGTCGGTGGGGTGCACGTCACGGTCACCCGCGAGGCGGCGTGTGCGCGTGCTCGACTTCTTCTCGAACAGGTGCTGGCGGTTGGCCTGCTGGCGGCGCAGCTTTCCCGACCCCGTCTTCTTGAACCGCTTCGCGGCCGTCTTGCTTGTCTTCATCTTCGGCATGTGTCTCTCCTGCTCTACTTGTTCTCTTCGACGACGGGGGCATCCCCGGTGCGTGCGCTGTCCTGTGTGTCGTTCTGGTTCTCTGGCTTCTTCGGGGGCATCTTTTTTTCGGGCACCAGCACCATGGTCATGTTGCGGCCCTCGAGCCTGGCCTGCGTCTCCACTTTCGCGATCGGCCCCAGCTGCTCGAGCACCGCATCGAGGATGCGGGAGCCGAGCTCAGGGTGGGCCATCTCCCGCCCGCGGAACTGCAGTGTGACCTTCACCTTGTGACCGTCGGCCAGGAACTCGTGCATGTGCCGGACCTTGGTGTCGAAGTCCCCCTTGCCGATCTTCGGCCGGAACTTGACCTCCTTGACGGTCACCTGCGTGGTCTTCTTCCGCGACTCCTTGGCCTTCTGGGCCTCCTCGTAGCGGAACTTGCCGTAATCCATGATGCGACACACCGGCGGGTTCGCCAGCGGTGCGACCTCGACGAGATCGAGGTCGAGTTCCCTGGCGAGCGCGAGGGCATCTGCCGTGTTGCGGATGCCCACCTGACTGCCGTCGGGTCCGACGAGGCGAACCTCACGGACCCTGATGCGCTCGTTGATGCGCGGCTCGTTCTGCGGCGCGGCTATGGCCGATCACTCCTGTGCAACGGGCTGTGCCCTCCTTCGTGTCCCGCCTGGGCGGCTGATGTGCGCGCACATGGACGAAACGGAACGCTGGTTCCCCGGAGGACCCGGGCACTCCTCCGGTCGGATCGACCATCATCGGGTGCACAGGTGGGGGCAACGCCCCGCTTCGCATATGTGACCCCGCTAGGGTACCGCTGCCATGGTCGACGACAACGCGATGGATCCCGGTCTCGAGGCCGCCCTGGCGGAGTCCCGCGAGCGCATCGGCTCGGTTCCTGCCGAAGTGGTGGTCACGAACCACGCCATGGGCCTGTACGAGCTGGCCGCCATTCACCTCACGGCCGACCCGCCCCGCCTTCCCGAGGCCGCACTCGCCATCGATGCCTTCGCCAGCCTCGTGGACGGTCTCGGGGACCGCCTCGGGGAGTCGCACGAGACACTGGCCGCTGCGCTTGCCACTGTTCGCATGGCCTATGTCAGCCTCGCCCGCGGCGGCAACACCGCCGGCACGACACCGACGGACTGACCGGCATCAGGCGGGAGTGACCGCCACCGCCTCGTTGCGCTTCACCCTGAACTCGATGTCGAAGGTCACGGCAGTACCCACCGCGATGTCCCGGGACCCGTCGGAGATCGAGACACAGTGGAACGGCCACGCGGTGCCGGAGTCATCGGTGACTTCGCCGAGGCCCCGGTGCGCGTCGAATGACGTCACGGTGCCCGACCGACGGGTGTGTACGGGTCCGGACATCGGCGTCCCGGCCTAGTGGATGATCTTCGAGATCGGGATCTCGAGCAGATCGGATGCGCCGGCGTCGATGAGCGCCGGAATCAATGTGTTGATGCCCTGCTTGGGCACCACGGACTCCACGGCAAAATCACCGGACGCGAGCCGCGCGACCGTGGGTGACTTTGCCGAAGGCAGGAGTGCAACGACACCCTCGAGCCGCGGCTCTGCGACATTCAGCTTGAGCAGCACTTTCCCTCGGGCCTCGAGGGCGCCGGTGAGGAGCGACATCACCTGTTCCATCTCGTGCCGCTTGCCCTGGTCCGCCCATGACGCCGGGTTCGCCACGAGCTCCGTGTAGCTCGTGAGGACCGTGTCGATGATCCGCAGTCCGGCGGCACGCAGTGCGCGCCCGGTCTCGGTGATGTCGACGACGCAGTCCGCGATGTCCGGGATCTTCGCCTCGCTCGCGCCGTAGCTGAGGCGCACATCGGCACGCACGCCCCGTTCGGCGAAGTAGCGCCTGGTGAGCTCGGGGTACTCGGTGGTGACGCGCACACCGTCCCCGAGATCGGCAACGGACCTTGCAGTCGAGTCATCCGCCACGGCCACGACAACGCGCACCGGTTGGGATGTGGCCTTCGAGTAGCGCAGCTCACCCATGCTCACCACGTTGCTGGCGGTCTCCTCGATCCAGTCGCGACCCGTGATGCCGACGTCGAAGAGCCCCTCGGCCACGTACACCGGGATCTCCTGGGGCCGGAGGATGCGGACCTCGCCGATGCGCGGGTCATCGATGGATGCGCGGTAGTCAACCGACGACGACCGCACGACAGTGAGGTCGGCGGCCTCGAAGAGCTCCAGCGTGGCCTTCTCGAGTGAGCCCTTGGGCAGGACGATCCTGAGCACCGCGTCAGGCTAGCGAGGCGGGCTCAGTGCTCCGTGGGGGTTTGCGCGAGCAACGCAACCGCATGAGCGAGCACGTCTGCAACCGCCTCGAACTGCTCCACGCAGCCCTTCGGTGACCCGGGTGTGTTCAGGATGATGCAGGTGCCCGCGATGCCCACCACTCCCCGCGAGAGCCGACCGAGCGGGTTCACGGCCCTCATCGCCTCCGCCAGCCCCGGCGCCTCGCGGGTGATGACGCGTCGCGTGCCCTCCGGGGTCTCGTCACGGGGAGCAAAACCCGTCCCACCCGTGGTGACGATCACCCCCGTGAACCCGGCGGAGAGCTGCCGCAGTGTCTCCTCCACCGTGTCCGCGCCGTCGCTGCAGACTTGTCGTTTCGTGACGGTTCCACCGGATCTCCCGACTGCCGCCGCGAGAGCGGCGCCGGAGAGATCCTCGCGCGTCCCCGCGACGACGCCGTCGCTCACGGTGAGGACGATTGCGTCGTAACCCGGCATGCGGCCCAACCTACTCAGCCGAGACGCACGGGAAACACGGCGTTGAGGCCGCGCAACCATGCGGCGGCATCCATCTCGACGCGGGACTCCGGCCGGACACGCAGCAACCTCACACAACCGTTGCCGGTGCCCACCGTGCCGTCGGTTGACATCTGCCCCGCGACGAGACTGCCGTCGCACGGTTCGGCCTGCACGATTCGCACCCGTCGTCCGTCCAGCACCGTGTGGGCCGCCACGGCCCTGACCCGGCGCAGCACCGCGGCGGCCGGTTCGCCCCAGTCGATCACGAGGTCGGCCGGCGATATCTTCGCGGCGTAGGTCGCCTCGCCGGTCTGCGGTTCACCGACAGCAGCCGGATCGGCGAGCACCCCGAGCAGCAGACGCGCACCCATGCGTGCAAGAACATCGGTGAGCGCGGCCGTGCCGAGATCGCCGATCGCAGTCTCCTCGCTGGCGAACACCGGCCCCGTGTCGAGCCCCTCCTCGACACCCATCACGCAGACACCGGTCCGTTCGTCCCCCGCGAGGATCGCACGCTCCACCGGCGCGGCACCGCGCCATCTGGGCAGCAACGAGAAGTGCACGTTCAGCATCGGCATCGTCCCGAGCAACGCAGCCGGGATGATGCGTCCGTACGCCACGACAACCCCCTTCGTGCCCGACGGGAACGTCCGGCGGTGCAGTTCCTCCGGGTCGTCGGTGGTCTCGAGACCCAGCTCAATGGCACGTTCCTTCACCGGGCTCGGCGACACCGCGGAGCCGCGGCCCCTGCGCGCATCGCGCCGGCTCACCACGAGGAGAACGGGATGCCCCGCCTCCACGATCGCATCGAGAACGGTGACAGCCGCGTGGGGCGTGCCGAGGAACACCACCGGACAGGGGTCCGACACGGTGGCCTACTTCAGGACGATGTGACGCGACTCGCCGCGGGGCACCTGCCCGTCGACGATCTTGCGGTACTCGGTGAGCGCCTCTTTGCGCTGGTCGTCGGTCATGCGGTCGAACATCAGCACACCGTTCAGGTGGTCGAGCTCGTGCTGGAAGAGGCGTGCGAGCAGTTCGTCCGCCTCGATGCGGATGTCGTTCCCGTCGAGGTCAATCGCTTCCAGCAGGACCTGCTTGGGGCGCAGCATCTCCACGTACAGGCCGGGAATGGACAGGCATCCCTCGTCGTACACCCACTCACCCGAGGACTCCACGATGCGCGGGTTGATGAGGGTGACGGGCGTGCCGTCGATGTCGTACACGAAGATCTGCTTCTGCACGCCGATCTGGGGTGCCGCCAGACCGAGACCCGGCGCCCGGTACATCGCCTGCATCATGGACTCCGAGAGCCGCACGATCTTGGCATCGATGTTCTGGACATCGTCCGCCACGGCGGCGAGCACGGGGTCCCCGTAGGTGCGAATGTCGTATCCCACGGGACTGAAGGCTACCGATGCAGGCACACGCCGCAGGCGTATGGTGGCCCCGTGGGTGACGACGGGGAGCGCGCGGGAAGCCATTACTTCAGCGAACGGCCCGGGGTTGACTCGCGGCCGCGTTCGTACGGGATGGCCGGCCCGCACGGCACCCTACGGGTCACCACCGATGCCGGGGTCTTCAGCCACGGGAGGCTCGACCGGGCCACCGAACTGCTTCTCACACATCCCTCGGTGCCACCCCTCGTGCCGCAGTCGGGAGACATCGTCGATCTCGGGTGTGGCTCCGGGCCCGTCACCCTGTGGCTTGCATCACTCAGGCCGCACTGCACCGTGTGGGCCGTCGACACCAACGAACGCGCGCTCGCGTTGACGGAGCAGAACGCGAGGGACAACGGGTTGCGCAACATCCGTGTCTCGACACCCGGTGGGGTTCCCCCGGACCTCAAGGTGGCCGCCGTCGTGTCGAACCCGCCCGTTCGGATCGGCAAGCCCGCCCTTCACGCGTTGCTCGACGAATGGATGGGACGACTCCTGCCGGGCGGTGTTGCCGTGCTGGTGGTGGGCAGGAACCTCGGTGCGGACTCCCTCCAACGATGGCTCGAGGAACGCGGCCGTCCCACCGTGCGACTGGCGAGTTCACGGGGGTTCAGGTTGCTGTGCAGCCGGGTCACACCCGCGGAGGGTTGACCGCCACCCTCACGCGACCGGATGTGGAGGCCCGCACGGACGCAACATACGCAGCGAGCCCCTCCGCATCCGCGGCCCGCACCAGGACATCCTTGCCCTCCACGGTGCGGTCGATGCCCTCCATGTCGGGAAGGGCCGCGGGGTCGGGAACCTCGCCGAAACCGAGCACGGCCAGTTCACAGAACGGCGGGAGCGTGAGCCGACGACGCAGGGCGACGTCATCGTCCAACCAGGTGCGCAGGTCACCCGAGGCGATGGCGAGAAGCAGAGGATGGGACGGCTGACGGGTCTGGATGACAAGCCTTCCCCTCCGCCCGACGATCCGCGCCGCCCTTGCGACGGCGGCGAGAACCTCGCGCGGGGCCGACGAGCGCGGTGCCGAGAGGTCCCGGTCGATGTCGAGGAACACCACCGTGCCGGCATCGCGGACACGGTGCAGCAGTGCATCGGTCCCGACCCACGCATCGGCACTCCCCCCGATGTCGTCGCTGTCCGTAGTGACCTCCCGAACGTTTGCACCCGTCGCCCGCGACAGGTCGTCGGCAATCCGGGCCGTCCCCGGCCTCACGTTCACCGTGCCCGTGGAACCGCAGGCCGGGCATGCACCCCCGGCATGCGTGCCGCAGGTGCCGCACCGCGCAGTGTCACTGTCGACCGACACGGTGGAGCCGCACGTCCCGCACACGATGAGACTCCTGCACCGCTTGCAGGCCATGAGTCGTGCGGTGCCTTTCGTGTTCAGCACCAGGAGCGAACGACCCGACGAGGAACGCACCGCCTCCAGCGTCTCGGCAGAGAGCAACGACCCGCGCACCGGCACCTCGTTGAGGTCGACGAGACGGACGTCGGGCCAACCACCCGGCGCCGTGGGCACGGCCCGGCCTGCCAGCATCTCCGCACGCGCCGAGGGAACAGCAGATGTGAGCAGCACCGGCACACCCAACCGCCGGCCTCGTTCGAGGGCGACCTCGGCGGCCCACCACGTGGGAACACGCTCCTCGTGGAGTGTCTCCTCGTGCTCGTCGACCACGACAATCGCGCCCAGCCCGGCACACGGCGAGAGCACGGCCGAACGCGCGCCGATCACCACGTCCCGGCCCGCCAGTGCGGCATCGATGTCATCGGGCAGTTCGGCAGTGGTGAGTCCCCTCCTGCGCAGATGTGCGGCACCGAGCCTCGCCATGCGCAGGGTGGGGCACACGACCAGAACCGTTCCCCTCCCTGCCGCTGCCACCACTGCCGACAGCGCCGACGCGAGCGGGGGCACCATCAACACCGCACCTCCCGCGTCCAGCGCAACGAGTGCGGCTGACGACACCTCGTCGGCGGGGTCCACTGCTGATCCGCGGGACGGATGGGAGGCCCTGGCGCCCTTGCGGGACGGCGTGGCCGACGCGAGAACGTTTCGACGGGGTCCGCACCACCTGGCCGCGACCCATTCGCTCATCTGCGTGACCACCGGGTCGACGCCGAGAGCGGCGACCGACAGGACGGGCGCGAGTCGCTCCGGCGGCACTGCATCGAAACCGGGGGAACCAGGTTCGCCGACCGCAGTGACCCATCCGTCGACGCGGCGGTTGTTCAGCACCACGCGCACGGGGGACCCGACGCGAACCCCGGACATGCCGGGCGGAACTATGTAGTCAAAGACCTTGTCGACCCCCGACACGTCGGGGACGACACGGGCGACGAGGGGAACCGTCAGAGCTTCACGGCCGACTTGAAGTCGGACAGACGGGAGAGCTGCTCCCAGGTGAACTCCGGGAGGTTCCGCCCGAAGTGGCCGTAGGCAGCAGTCTTCTTGTAGATGGCCCTCTTCAGATCAAGGTCGCGAACGATCGCGGCAGGACGGAGGTCAAAGACCTCGCGCACCGCAGCCTCGATCGACTCCTCGCTCACCGTGTTGGTGCCGAAGGTCTCGACGAGGACACTGACCGGCTGGGCCATGCCGATGGCGTAGGCCACCTGGACCTCGCAACGTGCCGCCGCGCCCGACGCGACCACGTGCTTGGCCACCCAGCGCGCCGCATACGCGGCCGAACGGTCGACTTTCGAGGGGTCCTTGCCGGAGAACGCACCACCACCGTGGCGACCCATGCCGCCATAGGTGTCAACGATGATCTTGCGGCCGGTGAGACCTGTGTCGGCGTGGGGACCACCGAGCACGAACTTGCCGGTCGGGTTCACGTACACCGCGGGTGCGTCACCGGCGAACTGTGCCGGGATGGTGGGCGTGATGACTGCCTCGATGAGTTCGGGGCGGATCGTGGTGTCACGGTCGACGTGCGGGCCGTGCTGGGTGGAGATGAGGACCGTTGTGAGCCTCACGGGGCGGCCGTTCTCGTACTCGAAGGAGACCTGCGTCTTTCCGTCGGGGCGCAGGTACGGGATCTGCCCGCTCTTGCGGACCTCCGTGAGACGCTCCGCGAGCCGGTGAGCCAGCCAGATGGGCAGCGGCATCAGGTCGGGGGTCTCGTCACAGGCGTACCCGAACATCATTCCCTGGTCGCCCGCACCCTGGCTGTTCAGGATGTCCTCGCCGCTCTTGCCGGAGCGCATCTCCTCGGACTTGTCGACACCCTGGGCGATGTCGGCGCTCTGCGCGTCGAGCGCCACCAACACGCCGCACGTGTTTCCGTCGAACCCGAAGTCGGCGTTGTCGTAGCCGATGCCGTTGATGGTCTCGCGGGCGATTGCAGGGATGTCGACGTACGCGTCGGTGGTGATCTCACCCGACACCACGCACAGCCCGGTGGTGAGGAGGGTCTCGCACGCCACGCGGGCGTTCGGGTCCTTCTCGAGGATGGCGTCGAGGACGGAATCGGACACCTGGTCGGCCATCTTGTCGGGATGGCCCTCGGTGACGCTCTCAGACGTGAACGTGAACTTGCGCACTGCTGCTCCTTGGGTCTCGTGGGGACGGGCCCATCAGGGCGATCAGTTCCGTCTGCGTGTCTCCACAACGCTATCCAATACGTGTGCCGCCACACGGCGTTTGTCGCTCAGGGGAACCCGAGTGCAGGCCCCTGTGGACAAGTGGATGACCACCTCGTTGGTGTCATGGCCGAACCCCACCCCGGGGGCCGACACGTCGTTCGACACCACGATGTCGAGGTTCTTGCGGATCATCTTCCCGCGCGCATTCTCCTCCACGTTCTCGGTCTCCGCGGCAAAGCCCACGAGGACCTGGCCCGGCCTCTTGGCAGCCCCCAGGCCGGCGAGGATGTCGGGTGTCGGCTCGAGCTCAATGCGCGGCGCACCGTTCTCCTTCTTCCATTTCCCGTCAGTGACACGAACAGGCCGGAAGTCGGCGACCGCTGCAGTCATCACGATGACGTCACTCGCGACTGCGTGCTCCTCCACGGCGCACTGCATCTCCGCCGCGGTCTCCACCCTCATGACCCTCACCGCCGGATCGGATGCGATGTCGGACGTTGTCACCAGCACAACATCGGCGCCGCGTGACGCCGCCTCGTCGGCGATGGCATGACCCTGCTTGCCGCTCGACCGGTTGGCGATCACACGCACCGCATCGATGGGCTCACGGGTTCCACCCGCGGTGACGAGCACCCTCGTGCCCGCCATGTCACGGCTGCGCGAGAGCACTTCCTCGGCGGCTGCGATGACGGCCTCCGTGGACGCGAGCCTGCCCGTGCCGCTGTCACCGCCGGCGAGACGCCCCGACTCCGGGTCGACCACCGTCACACCGCGGCGACGGAGCACCGAGAGGTTGTCCTGCACGGATGCGTGCTCCCACATCTCGGTGTGCATGGCCGGACACACGATGACGGGTGCCCGTGTGGCGATGAGGGTGGCGGTGAGCAGGTCGGACGAGTAGCCGATGGCATAGGCGGAGATCACCCGTGCCGTGGCCGGCGCCACCACCACCAGATCCGCGGTCTGGCCGAGACGGGTGTGGGGAATCGGTGACGCGTCGTCCCACAGTGACGTGTGCACCTTCCCGGACGACAGGGCCGAGAACGTGACCTCCCCCACGAACCGGCGGGCGTCCTCGGTCATCACCACCGACACGTGGGCGCCGGCATCAACCATGCGACGGCAGACGTCAACCGCCTTGTACGCCGCGATGCCGCCCGCGACACCTAGAACGATTCGCCTGCCCGACAGCGGCGACATCGTGGTTCCCCTACTCGGCGTCGGTGCCGTCGGCGTCCCCGCCGGGGAGGGCGCCGAAGACCTCGTCGGCCTCGGCCTCCAGCTCGGCCTCATCGCGGCGCTCGGTGCGCACGATCTTCTCGGCCGCGATCTCCTCGAAGGCGATGGACAACGGCTTGCGCGCCGTGGTCGACACCTGGGGAGGGATCGCCTTGTCGGTGCCCTGGCCGAGGTTCGTGAAGTAGGAGTTGATCTGTCGCGCACGGTACGACGCGAGGGTGACCAACTGGAACTTCGAGCCCTCCACGCTCTCGACCCCGAGGAGGCTCTCGAAGTTCGGGTGGATCATGGAATCGTGCTGCACTGACATTCGGGCTCCTGTCGACCGCCCGTCAGGCTACCGACGGCCGGAGCGGGCCGCACCGATGAAGCCCAGAAGCTGCGAAACGGCACGCTCGAGGTCGTCGTTCACGATGACGAGGTCGGCCATGGCGTCACCGAGCCGCTCCTCGACCTCGGCCTTGCGGAGGCGGGTGTCCACGTGGTCCTCGTTGTCGCCGCGCTCGAGCAGACGTCTCTGCTGCTCCTCGCGCGACGGGGGCTTGACGAACACCAGGATGGCCTCGGGATGGCGGTCCTTCACCTGTCTCGCCCCGTGCAGCTCGATCTCGAGCACGATGTCGTGGGTGTCCATCGGCGGGGGCAGCGGCGAGCCGTAGAGATTGCCGAGGAACTCGGTCCACTCGAGGAAGCCGCCGTCCTTGATGCGCTGCTCGAAGTCACCGCGTGTGACGAACTCGTACGCGTCCTCGGCCTCGCCCGGCCGACGGGCGCGTGTCGTCCAGCTGCGGCTCAACCACAACCCAGGGTCCCGCCGCAACATCTCGTCCACGATGGTTCCCTTGCCGGCTCCGCCGGGACCCGACACGATGAGAATCAGCGGCCGGCGCTCCGTCTCACCCACGGCCGCACCCGCAGTTCGCCGCGATTGCCGCGCGGTCCTTCTCGCTGATGTCCTCGATGCGTGCCGACTGTGCGACACCGAGTGACGCAAGGAGACGGCGGCCCCTCACCTTGCCCAGGCACGGGTGGACATCCAGCGCCTTCACCACATAGCAGTGGCCGCAGCCAGGGGCCGCGAGCGCCACGGACAACGGCTCCGCCGATGCAAGCTCGACGGCACGGTCGATCTCGTCCCGCCAGCGCTGCACGGTGGATCGCGCTGTGCCGGGGACTTCCATGTGCGAATTGTAACGAGCCTCCTGCTGCCGGCTCATCCTGCGAGCGCGAGACGGTGGACCGCGTGCCAGGACCGCGCACCCCGGCGGCCGAGAAGGGTTGCCGCCTCGCGCAGCACCCGCGCGCACGCATCCGGTCTCGCGAACGTCGCGGTTCCGACCTGGACTGCCTTCGCACCCACCATGATCATCTCCACGGCATCGGCTCCGCTCGACACACCGCCGACCCCGATGATGTCGAGCTGCGGGAGCTCCCGCGCGACGTCGTGCACGGCCCGCACCGCGACAGCATGGATCGGCGGACCCGAGAGCCCCCCGCCGCCGTTGCCGAGGACAGGACGTGCGGTGACGGTGTCGACCTGCATCCCGAGCATCGTGTTGATGAGGGTCACGGCCGATGCCCCGGCGCCTGCGGCTGCCCCGGCCACGGCGACCACGCGGTCGGTGTTCGCGCTGAGCTTGGCCCACACGGGGACACTGACCTCGTTGCACACCGCGGACACCACGCGGGACGACAAGTCGGCATCATGGGCGAATATCGAGTTCCGCCCCTCGAGGTTCGGGCACGAC
>JBMUAQ010000055.1:0-13162 GCA_049454855.1 Ilumatobacteraceae bacterium | reverse complement strand
CCCTCCGTCACCTCCGGGGGAGGACCGTCGCTATGCGCCGCCGTTGAGCTTCGCCAGCTGGGCCTGTGCCTTCGTCAGGATCGCACCTGTCAGTGGTGTGTAGCCCGCCGCAGCGGCGCTCTTCGGCGCGCACTGGTTGAGGAAGTAGCTGAAGTACCGCTTCACGTTCGCCATGTCGGTGCTGGCGGCGCTGCTCGCCAGGCCGTACGAGATGGCGTTGATCGGGTACGCATCGGGGGCGGCGTAGGCGAAGTTCTGGGACACCAGACCCTCAGGCGACACGTCGGCACCCTCGAACCACACGGCCGAGGTCGTCGGCGAGGGGTCCACGTAGCGTCCGCCCGGGTTCAGCACCTTCGCGTGCTTGACGTTGCGCTCGTCGAGGAAGCTCAGCTCCGCGTAAGTGATTGCCCCGTTGTTGTCACGGACGTAGTTCGCGAGACCCTCGTTGCCCCTGGCTGACTGGAAGGAACCGTCGGTCGGCACCGTCCCCGGGAAAGCCGAGGAGAAGGTGTCGCTCGTGGCCTTGGTCCAGATCGACGGGAAGGACTTGTTGAGGTAGTTCGCGAAGTTGTTGGTGGTGCCGGAGCCGTCGCTGCGGTGCACCACACGGATCGCAAGATCGGGGAACGTGATGGTCTCGCCGTCCTTCACCGTCTCCACGGCGAGAGTGCCGATTGCGTTGCGACCAACGTTCACCGAATAGGTCGTGCTGGCGGCGTACGCCACGTTCTTCGTGAACTTCTTCGCGTACTTCCGCGACAACACGGACTGGGTCTCCTTGCCGACGGTGGACGCGGAGATTGTCACCTTGGCGTTCCTGTACTTCTTGGCAGCCGCAGCGGTCATCGACACCGACAGCTGCACGTTGGAGGCCACCTTCTTGGCGGTCACGGTGACACCGAGCTTCGACACCTTCAGCTTCTTCGCGGTACTGCTGCCCTTGTTCAGTGCCGTGATTGCCGGGTCGTTCCACTTCTTGATCTGGCCGGCGAAGATCTTTGCCACAACCTCACCCGACAGACGCACAGTGGCGGTGGCGGGGCTCAGGCCGTCGATGCGGTAACCGATGGCGATGGGGCCTCCGACCAGCGGGATGTACACCAGATTGGCGGGTGCTGTTCCGGAGGAGTAGGCCGACTCCGAGCCACCGAACTTGTACGTGCCGTTCGAGAAGCCGGTCTTTCCAGCCGATGAACCCACCGATGCGTAGGTCACCGTGTCTCCGCCGGTGTTGAAGGCCGTGTTGCGGTTGTACTGCGCAGCACAGATGTCCATCATGTTGGCGAGGAAGCTTGCGCCGCCACCGCCCACCGCAGCGGCGCTGGCGGGTGCTGCCGAACCGGCCGTGCAGGCAACGGCCACTGCCGCTGCCGCGACGAGACTGCGTCGGATTCTCATGTGTGTTTCTCCTTGTTTGTCGGGAGGGTCAACGACCCACGGGAGAAACTACGGAGCGAAGTTTTCGTGGTTCCTTACGCGTGCTGAACCGCGAACACAGTTTCGGTGAACAGTCGGTGAACCGGTCTCAGCCGAATCGGCCCTGCACGTAGTCGGCAGTGCGCTGGTCGCGCGGGTTCGAGAACATGTTGCTCGTGAGGTCGGCCTCGACCAGCCGTCCGGGACCTCCGTCAGAGAGGAAGAACGCGCAGTAGTCGCTGACGCGGGCGGCCTGTTGCATGTTGTGGGTGACGATCACGATGGTCATCGTCTCCGACAGCTGCACGATGGTCTCCTCGACACGCAGTGTGGAGCCGGGGTCGAGGGCGGAGCAGGGCTCGTCGAGGAGGAGAACGTCGGGATTGAGCGCGAGCGAACGTGCGATGCAGAGCCGCTGCTGCTGGCCGCCCGACAGTGCCCCTGCGGGCGCCTTGAGGCGGTCCTTCACTTCCTTCCACAGGCCAGCCCGGGTGAGACACTCCTCGACGAGGGCATCACGGTCGTTGACCCTCACCTTTGCCAGCTTGAGGCCCGCCACCACGTTCTCGCCGATGTTCATGGCCGGGAAGGGGTTCGGCTTCTGGAACACCATGCCGATGCGGCGGCGCACCTCGATGGGGTTCACCCCCGGCGAGTAGATGTCGCTGCCTTCAAAGAGCACCTCGCCGGCCATGGCTGCCTTCGGGATGAACTCGTGCATGCGGTTCAGCAGGCGGAGGAAGGTGGACTTTCCGCAGCCTGACGGCCCGATCAAACCCGTCACCGTGTTCTCCGGGAAATGCAGGGAGACGTCCTCAAGTGCATGGTGCTTGTCGAACCAGGCGTGCAGGCCGCGCGTCTCGAGGCCACCCGTGGTCCCGTCCGGGTCGACGAGGAGGTTGTCGGCGTTGCGGCGCGTACGGTCACGCACCACAGCCGGTTCAACCGGTGCCGCGGGGATGATGGTCTCCGAATCCGGGTTGTCCATTTGTCTATCTCCTTCTCGAGAGCCGGGCGCTCAGCACCCGGGCCGTGACGAACAGTGCAAGAACGAGCGCAAGAAGCACGAGAGAGCCACCCCACGCACGGGTGGTGGCGTTCTCGTCACCGAGACCGAGGCTGCTGAAGATGTAGATGGGCAATGACGCCATCGGCTCGTTGAGGTTCCTGCTCGTTGCGACGAAGTACGACGCCGTGAGGATCAGTGGTGCAGTCTCCCCTGCGACACGTGCGATGCCCAGGATGGCTGCGGTGATGAGCCCCGAGATGACGGTCGGCAGAACCACCCTGAATGTTGTTCGGGCCTGGCTCGCCCCCAGTGCATAGCTCGCTGCACGCAGCTCGTCCGGCACGAGCTTCAGCACCTCCTCCGAGGTTCTCGACACCGTCGGCAGCATGAGGATGACGTAGGCAAGGCCGCCGGCCCACGCGCTGAAACCGGTGAAGAAGATGACCACTGTTGCGTAGACGAAGAGCCCGGCGACGATTGACGGAACCCCGCTCATCGCCTGTGTGAGGAACCGCACCAGTCCCGCAAAACGCCCCTTCACCTCCACGATGTAGACGGCCGACATCACCCCGAGAGGCACCGAGATCAGGGTGGCCAGAAGCACCATGACCAGGGTTCCCGTTATGGCGTGGGAGACACCGCCGAGGCCGAGGTCGTCGCTCGACGCAGTGATCCGCATGTCCTGAGTGAGGTACGAGGAGTGGAACGCGGCAGACCCCTTCTCGTACACCGTGCGAACGATGGAGAACAACGGAACTGCCACCATCGCCGTCGCAACGGTGACAGCTGAGCCGGCGAACCGGTCGACAGCCACGTTCCGTCCGTGTCTTGCCGCCTCCACGAGCGTGACGAGCGGAAGCACGATCGCCAGGGCGAGCCCGAACCCGAGGGGCCCCGCGAGGTCCGTTGAGTCTGTGATGATTCGCGCAGTCACGAGAGCGACAGCACTCAACACAACCGACCTCACCAAGTTCTGGCGACGCCTGTTCCACGGCCGCGCCGGCCTGACGACGGGGACATCCACCAACCCTGCAGTGCTCACACGACCCTCCGCGACCTGTTCACGACCACTGTGGCGGCGAGGTTCACGGCGAGCGTGACGAGAAACAGGACGAGCCCGGCCGCCATGAGACCCTTCAACTCGTACTCAGTTGCTTCGCCGAACTTCGTCGCGATGAGGGAGGCAACATTCCCGCCGGCCGAGGCGAGAATCCTGAAGTTCACGTCGAACACCAGGTTGAGCGTGAGGTACACCGCGACGGTCTCACCGAGCGCCCTGCCGAGCCCGAGCATCGTGCCCCCGACGAGTCCGCTGCGACCGAACGGCAGCACGACGTTCCTGATCGCACCCCACTTGGTGCCGCCGAGGGCATACGAGGCATCGACCAGGTCACGTGGTGCCCTCCCGTACACCTCGCGGGTCACCGAGGTGATGATCGGCAGGATCATCAACGCCAGGAGCAGACCGGCGAGGAACGGGGACCGCCCGAAGATCTCCGACGGGACATCGAGGAACGGCACGAAATCCAGGTTGCGTTCCAGGAACCGTGACCACTGCTCGACGAGCGGCAGGAGAACCGCATACCCCCAGATTCCGTAGATGACAGACGGAATGGCAGCGGCGAAGTCGAGAACCGCAGTGAGGACGGTGCGCAGCGCCTTCGGCGCGTAGTACTCGATGTAGAGGGCAGCCGCAATCGCGAATGGCACGGCCACGACGACGGCGATGAGTGCAGTGATCACCGAGCCGACGAGCATCGCGCCGATGCCGAGAACTGCGGTGGAGGTGTCCTCGGGGTTCCCGATGTCCCACTTCTCCCCTGTGATGAAGCCGAACCCGAAGTCACGGAACACCTCGAATCCGCGGAACAGCAGGAAGCCCGCAATCAGGCCCAGGATGACCAGCGAGCACAGTGCACCCGCCGAGATGCCGGCCCGGAAGACACGGTCGGCGAGGATGTGCCGCACGGTGACCCGCCGTCGCTCCAACGTCCCGTCCGCAGTGCCCACCGGAGCAGTCTCACAGGGCCGTCTGACGGCAATCCTGACGCTCGATGAACGAAAGGTGAACGGTTGCCCGCCCGGGCACCCGGGCCTGCCGTCTCAGAGGGCGATGACGCGGTCCACTAGGTCCTCAAGGTCGGCGGGGTCGTGCGACACCACCAGCACGTGGCAGTCGGTGCCGACGAGCATCCCCGCGAGCAGCTCGCGCAGCGCCGGCCTCGATGCCGCGTCCACCGCGGCGAATGGTTCGTCGAGCAGGAGGATGCGGGGGTTCGTCGCCAGGGCACGGGCGAGTGCCACGCGCTGGCGCTCGCCCCCGCTGAGGGTGGCGGGCCGTCTGTCGGCGAGGTGGGCTGCACCGACCGACCCGAGTGCCGCCAGCGCCCTCTCGTGTGCCTCCCGGCGTGGTGCGCCGTGGCAGCGGGGCCCGTAGGCCACGTTGCGCAGCACCGTCATGTACGGAAACAGACGCAGGTCCTGGAACATCACCACGCACCGCCGCCCGCCCGGCTGCACGAAGGTGTCGCCGTCGTCCAGCGGGGTGCCGTCGAGGGTGATTGCCCCCGTGCGCATGCGGTCGAGCCCGGCGATGGTGTGCAGCAGGGTCGACTTCCCCGAGCCGTTCGGACCCACCACACCCGCCGGCCTCCCCGCCTCGACGTCGAGCGAGATCTCCCGCACGAACCCGGCCCGACCGAACGAACCGTGCACCGACAGCGTCACTTCGTCACCATCCACCGGTCGCGCAGCACCGCGATGACCGCCACCGCAACCGCCATCATGCCGAACGACAGCACCAGGGATGCCTCGTAGTCGGTCGCCACCAGCTCGTACACCGCCATCGGCACCGTCTGAGTGCGGCCGGGGAAGCTGCCCGCGAACGTGATCGATGCGCCGAACTCGCCGAGCGACCTCGCCCACGCCAGCGCGATGCCGGCACCCACCGCGCCGCGCGCACCGGGCAGTGCGACCGTGGCGAACACCCTCCACGGCGAGGCTCCGAGCGTGCGGGCCGCGTCCTCGAGCCCGGTATCGAGCTGACGGAACGCGGACTCCACGGCGAGCACCAGGAACGGCAACGACACGAACACCTGCGCCATCACCACCGCCGTGCGCGTGAACGGGATGGACACGCCCCACCAGTCGTGCAACGACGCACCGATGATGCCGCGTCGGCCGAACACCGTGAGGAGCGCGATGCCCGCAACCACGGGGGGCAGCAGCATCGGCGTGATCACCACCGAGCGCACCAGCGTCACGGTGCGGCCCCCCGCCCGCGACATCACCCACGCCAGCGGCACCCCGAGCACCGTCGTGATCACCGCCGCCACCAGCGAGGTCTGCAGCGACAGCCACGCCGCGGCGCGCACGGTGCCGGAGCCGAGGATGCTGCCGGCATCCGACCACGGCATGCGCACCACGATGCCGAGCACGGGCAGTGCCACGAACAGCGCGGCAACGGCGGCCGCCAGCAACATCAACGGGGCCTGGCGCGTCCTCATGACACCCTCATCCGCTCGGCGATGATCTCCCTGAACGGTGCCGAGGTCACGAACCGCATGAAGGACTCTGCTGCACCGCCCGGACGCAAGCGCACCGCAACGTACGGGGTGCGCACGTTCAGCGGTTCTCCGTCCACGGTGTCGGGGATGTCCACACAACCGACGGCAGCCTCTGCATCCGCCGGCGGGCTGCAGACATATTCGTACGTGATTGCTGCGTCAATCTCACCGGTGGTGACCTTGGCCCGGAGGTCCTCCGCCGATGATGCCTCGGTTGCCGCAACCTCGTTGCGGTCGAAACCGCCGCCCCACACCTTCGCCGCATTCGCCAGCAGGGAGTCGGCCATGGCTCCGCACGGTGCCGACGGAACGCACAGGCCCACCTTCCAGCCAGCGGTCACCCTGCCCGGCAGGTCGCGCAGCGACCCGATGCGCGCGGACGGTGCGAGCACCAGAGCACCCCGCACGCTCCCCAGCTGCACTGCCCCGCCCACGGTGAGCCCGTCGGCCGCGAGCGCATCGACGGAAGCAGTGCCGGCTGACACGAACACGTCGGCGGGTGCCCCCTCGCGCGCCTGGGCGGCGAGAGCCGTGGAGGAACCCGACGACACCTGCCACGTGTCCGCGCAGGGGTTCGCGGCAGGGTCCAGCAGCACCGGGGCGAACGAGCTGGCCACGAGAGCGGTGACGGGCAGGCAACCGTCGCGGCCGGCGGCAGGCACGTCGCCGCCCGTGGAGCATGCGCCGGCGAGCAACACGCAGACGGCAGCCGGCACTGCAACGGGGCGGGTCCGTGTCACCCCGCCATGGTAGTCAGTTTGTGACTACTCCGCTACGGTGGGGCCGTGCCCACCGCAGACTCCCTCCTTGCACGCGAGGTGGTGCTGGCACTGTTGGTGGAGCAGCCCCGTCACGGGTGGGCCCTCCAGAGGGAGCTCGCTCCGGGATCGGAGATCGGCCGCGCATGGACGCTCTCACGACAGCTTGTGTACCGCACCGTCGACAACCTGGTGGACGAGGGTCTCGCGCGCAAGGGCCGCCGCACCGAGGGCGACGGGCCGGAGCGCGTGGTGCTCTCCCCCACTGCTGCCGGCCGCAAGCATGCCCTCGGGTGGCTCGATGAACCCGTGGAGCATGTGCGCGAGGTGCGCACGGTGCTGCTTGTGAAGCTGGTTCTGAGACGTCGCATGGGCCTGGCGAGCACCAGGTTCCTCTCTCGCCAGCGACGCACCCTCGCACCCCTGGCAGAGGCAATCGTGTCGCGCAGGGACGGCGACGAGGTCGACCGCTGGCGTGCGGAGAGTGCCGCGGCAGCGATGCGCTTCCTCGACTCGCTGCCGGCCTGAGGGCCGATGCCCGTCGGCGTCAGCCGCCGAGATAGGCGGCGCGGACGGCGGGGTCGTCGAGCAGGGCGGCGCCGCTGCCCTCCTTCACCACGTAGCCGGTCTCGAGAACGTACGCGCGGTGGGCGGTGCGGAGGGCCTGCGTTGCGTTCTGCTCCACGAGCAGCACCGACACCCCCTCGGCGTTGATCTGCTTGATGATCTCGAAGATCTGCGCGATCAGCATCGGCGCGAGACCCATCGACGGTTCGTCCAGCAGCAGGAGCCGCGGACGGCTCATCAGTGCACGCCCGATGGCGAGCATCTGCTGCTCACCGCCAGACAGCGTTCCCCCAAGCTGCGAGATGCGCTCCTTCAGCCGCGGGAAGAGCCCGAACACGTGCTCGAGCTCTTCCTCCGTGTGGGCATCCTTCCCGCTGCGTGTGTAGGCACCCATCTCGAGGTTCTCGAGCACGGTCATGCCGGGGAAGATGCCGCGGCCCTCGGGCGACTGACAGATGCCCAGCTTCACCCGCTCGTGCGGGGCCAGTTTCGTGATGTCGCGGCCGTCGTAGGACACAGAACCCTGGGCCACGCTGCGCACGCCCGAGAGTGTGCGGAGCGTTGTGGTCTTGCCCGCACCGTTCGCACCGATCAGCGTGACGATCTCGCCCTCGCCGACGGTGAAGGAGATGCCCTTGATGGCCTCGATGCGGCCGTAGAACACGTGCAGGTCGTTCACCTCAAGAAGCATCTTCGGGCACCCCCAGGTAGGCCGCGATCACGTCGGGGTTCGCCCGCACGTCGGCGGGAAGTCCGTCGGCGATCTTGCGGCCGAAGTCGAGCACTGCGACACGGTCGCTCACGTTCATGACCACGCTCATGTCGTGCTCGATCACGAGCACGGTGTAGCCCTGGTCGCGCACCTTGAAGATGAGCTCGTTGAGCTGCTGTTTCTCCGCGGGGTTGAAACCTGCAGCCGGCTCGTCGAGGCAGAGCAGCTGCGGGTTGGTGCCGAGCGCACGCGCGATCTCGAGACGGCGCTGGTGCCCGTAGGGCAGGCTGCGCCCGGCCACCTCGGCGTACTCGTCGATGCCGACCAGCTGAAGGAGCTCCATCGCGCGCTCGCGGGCGTGGCTCTCCTCGCGGCGGCTGCGCGGCGTGCGGCCGATTGCCCCGAGCACGCTCGCCTTGTGGTGCGCATCGACACCGACCATCACGTTCTCGAGCGCCGACATCTCCTGGAAGAGGCGGATGTTCTGGAAGGTGCGGGCGATGCCACCCTTCGTGATCTCGAACCGCTTCTTCCCGACGATGGACTGCCCGTTGAAGGTGACCGAGCCGCTGGTGGGCGTGTACACGCCGGTGACCACGTTGAAGAGGGTGGTCTTGCCGGCGCCGTTCGGGCCGATGAGGCCGAGGATCTCGCCCTTCTCGATGCGCAGGGAGACGTCGCCCAGCGCGGTGACACCCCCGAACTGCATGGTGAGGTTCTGCACCTCGAGGAGCGCGGCGCTCATGCCGTGGCCCTCTCTTCCTTCTTCCCGGGTATCCCGGTGGCAGCTCCGCGGCGCGGGATGATGCCCTGCGGACGGAACACCATCATCAGCACCAGCACCACTCCGAACACGAAGTAACGCCGCGAGGAGAACCCGCGGAAGCGCTCGGGCAGCCAGGCCACCACGATGGCGCCGACGATGGCGCCGTACATGTTGCCGGTGCCGCCCAGGACGATGGCTGCGAGGAACAGGATGGAGAGCTGCAGCTGGAAGTTGTCGGGGTTGATGAACTGCACCTTGCCGGCGTACAGCACGCCCGCGATGCCGCCGATGGCCGCCCCGATGGCGAACGCCCACAGCTTGAACTTGAAGGTGTTCACGCCCATCAGCTCGGCGGCGTCCTCGTCCTCGCGCACCGCCGTCCAGGCGCGGCCGACACGGCTGGCCTCGAGCCGTCGCAGCACGAAGACGACGAGGAGGATGATGGTGAAGCCGAGGTACCAGTAGGGCTTGGCATCCAGGACGTTGAACGTGAGCGACCAGTCGACCACGGGGATGCGGATGTCGGGCGGTGTCTTGATGTTGTTGATGCCGCGCGGGCCGCCGAGCCACTCCATGTTGTTGGCGGTGATGCGGATGATCTCGCCGAACCCGAGCGTGACGATGGCCAGGTAATCGCCGCGCAGACGCAGTGTGGGCGTGCCGAGGATGACCCCCGCCAGCATCGAGATGAGCACCGCGATGGGCAGGCACAGCAGCCACGGGAGGTTCGCATGCTCGGCCGTGAGGATGGCGGTGACGTACGCACCGACCGCGTAGAAGCCCACATACCCGAGGTCGAGCAGGCCGGCGAGGCCCACCACCACGTTGAGACCCAGGGCCACGAGCGTGAACACCATGATCTGGTCGGTGAGAACGGACTCGAACTTGGCGCCCGGCGTGTCGACGATCCAGCCGAGCAGCGGGACGTCGGGCCAGAACGGTGCGAGGTACAGCGCCACGATGAGCAGCGCACCGGCCGACCAGCGCGCCGACCGAGGCAACCGGGTGAAGGTGCCCCGCGCGGCACTGACGGCGGCGGTGCGCCTGCGGAAAGTGTCGGTGAGGTTCATACGCGGGCCTTCCCCAGGGCCTCACCGAGGATGCCGGTGGGCCGGAACATGAGCACCGCGAGCAGCACGGTGAAGGCGATGACGTCCTTCCATTCGCCCCCGAAGATGGCCGAGCCGTAGTTCTCGGCAAGGCCGAGCACCACGCCACCCAGCAGGGCACCCTTGATGTTCCCGATGCCGCCCAGCACCGCCGCGGTGAAGCTCTTCACGCCCAGCAGGAAGCCGATGTTGAAGCGGGTCTGGTCGTACACCAGGGTGAACATCATGGCCGCGCCGCCGGCCATGGCGCCGCCGAGGAGGAACGTGACGAGGATGACGACGTCGACGTTCACGCCGAGAATGCGGGATGTCTCCACGTCCTGGGCCACTGCACGGATGCCGCGGCCGAGCCTGGTCTTGTTCACGAACAGAAGCAGCGAGACCATCATGAGGACGGCACCGGCGGCCACAATCACATAGTCGATGCGCACGTCGGCACCGAGGAACTCGAACAGCACCCGCTTCTCGAGCACGCGCGGCACCTTGTACACGAGGCGCTCGTCGGGTCCCCACACGGCCACGGCCTCTGCGACCGCAGTGGACGCGCCGATGGCGGAGATGAGGAACGCGAGGCGCGGCGCCTGGCGGCCGCGGCGGAACACCCGCGCGTACACCACGCTCAGCGGACCGGCCACCACGGCGGCGATGACGAGGTCGACCACGATGTTCGACTCGAACAGCAGGCTCACAACGATGCCCGTGACGAACGCCAGCACGACCGCCCCGAACCGGTCGCCGGCGCCGCGCAGCGGACGGTATGCCGTGCGCTCCAGCACCACCGCGCCGGCACCCGAGAGAATCACCGCACCCGCAAGAGCCATCAGCAGGGTGCCCACGAGGGCGAGCCCCGATTTGTACGGGTAGTCGCCACCGATGAACTGCGGCACACCGAGCACCTGGGTGACAGTGATGAGCGCACCGAACGTGCCCACCATGAAGATCTCGGAGTGCGCGAAGTTGATCAGCCGCAGCACGCCGTACACCATCGTGTAGCCGAGCGCGACGAGTGAGTAGATGAGGCCGAGCACGATGCCGGACACGGTGAGTTCCCAGAATGTGCGGTAGATCAGCCAGTTGGTCATGAGGTCGCCTTCACCATCTGGGGGACTGATTCCCCCGGCGGATGACCAAATCTACAAAGCACAAGGGCCCGGGGCGAAAGCCCCGGGCCCTTGCGTTCGTACCGTGCGGTCCTGGGACCGCAGACGTCACTTGACGTCGGCCTCGAAGGTGATCTGTCCGTCGACGACCTTGTACAGGTAGATGGCACCGGACTCGGTGGCCTCGCCGTTCTCCTGGAACTTGATCTGCTTGGTCACGCCTTCGTAGTCGGCGGCCCTGACGGCCTCGAGCACCGCTGCGCGGTCCTTCGCACCACCGGAGATGATGGAGAGGTACAGCTTCGCGATGTCGTAGTACTCGGCGCCGTAGGTGCCGGGTGCCTCGTTGTACTTGGTGTTCCACGCGGCGTTGAACTCCTCACCGCCGTCCTTGCAGGGGCAACCGATGATGGCGCCCTCGGCGGCCGGACCTGCGGCATCGGCGTAGCCGGCCTGGTCCTTCACGCCGTCACCGAACACGAGAGTGGCGGTCACGCCGCCGTCACGGAGCTGGGTCGACAGCTTGGCAGCCTCGGCGTAGTAGCCACCGAAGAAGATGACCTCGGGATTGGCGTCCTTCATCTTGCTGACTGCAGCAGAGAAGTCGGCGGCCTTGGGGTCGATCGTCTCGGTGGTGACGGTCGCGCCGGTCATGGCGGCCTTCACGTTGTCGGCCAGACCCTTGCCGTACTCGGATGCGTCATCGATGATGCCGATCGAGGCGGGCTTGAGCGTCTCCGCGATGTACTTCGCGATGCCGGGGCCCTGGACTGCGTCGTTCGCGAGGATGCGGAACCACACCTTCCAGCCGTTGTTCTGCAGCTCGGCGTTGGTGGCCGAACCGGTCACCGCGGCGAGGCCGGCGGCGTCGTACAGCGGCAGTGCGGCCTTGGACTCACCGGAGAAGCCGGGTCCCATGATGCCGATGACCGACGCGTCGTCGATCGCTGCCTGGGCGACTGCGGGGGCCTTTGCGGGGTCGCCCTGCGTGTCGAACTTCTTCAGCGAGACGCAGTTGTCTGCGTTCTCGGCGTTGTACTCCTCGAGTGCGAGCTCGACACCCTTGAGCATCGGCGCACCGAGTCCGGCGGCGTCGCCGGTCTCGGGGAACTGCAGGCCGAGCGAAACCGCGCACTCGCCGCTGGCGGCGGGTGTGGTGTCGTCGGATGCGGAGTCGCTGCCACCGCAGGCAACGCCCACGAGCGACAGGCCGATGACCAGTGCCGAGGCACGGAACATCTTGGTCTTCTTCATCTGATTCTCTCCCTACGAGAAAATGACGGCCGGGGGCCGCCGTGGTTGGATAGGGAACGAACCTACCGATGGGTTCCGGCGAAACTCAAGCGTCGGGGCCCATTTTCACGATGTTCTCAACCATTCTCACTACCTCTGCATGGGTGTTGTAGAGGGGTGCAAAGCCGAACCTGATCAGGTCCGGGGGTCTGAAGTCGGCGATGACCCCGGCCTCACCAAGCCGGCGCACGAGGTCGCGACCCCCCTCGAACCCAAGAGCCACATGGCTTCCGCGGTGATCAGGATCCTCGGGCGAGCCCAGCGTGAAGCCGCGCGGGGCGAGTACGTCGCGCCACAGCTCGATGAAGAGAGAGGTCAACGACACGCTCTTGCGCCGCAACTGGTCGATGGTCACACCCTCGAACGCGGACAGCGCGGCCTCGAGGGATTTCATGCCGAGCACCGTGGGTGTGCCGGTGAGAAACCGCTCGATCCCCGGCGCCGGCCGGAAGCCGGTCTCGAACGCGAACGGCTCGGCGTGCGCCCACCACCCGGCCAGTGGCTGCTGCGCATCAGCGAGCACCCGCGGGGCCGCATACACGAAGGCCGGCGCCCCCGGCCCGCCGTTCAGGTACTTGTACCCGCAGCCCACCGCGAACTCAGCATCGAGCCCGGCGAGGTCCACCGGCACGGCGCCGGCGGAGTGCGCGAGGTCCCACACCACCACTGCACCGGCCCCGTGGGAAGCGGCGGTGATCTCGTCGGCGTGGAGGATGTGCGCGCTGCGGTAGTCGACATGGGTTGCCGTCACCACGGCCGTGCGCGAGCTGACAGCGGAGGGGATCTGCGACGCCTTCACGAGCGTGAGCGTCATCCCGTGCTGCTCGGCGACGGACCGGGCGATGTAGATGTCAGTCGGGAAG
>JBMUAQ010000054.1:0-13422 GCA_049454855.1 Ilumatobacteraceae bacterium | reverse complement strand
GCTCCGACACCACCGAGGGGATCCTGCTCGCGCGCGCCTGCACGAGCGTGAGGCCCAGCTGGTCGCACACCGACTGTGCGATGTAGATGTCGGTCGGGAAGTTGTTCTCGTCCACCACGATCTCGGTGCGCCCCGGGCGCAACAGCGCGGCTGCCGTCAGCACCTTGTGCAGGTTGATCGACGTGTTGTCGGCACAGATCACGGTGCCGGGCGCGGCACCGATGAGCGGTGCGATCAGGTTGCCCACGCGTTGGGGCATCGCACGCCAGTCCTCGTCCCACGAGCGGATGAGACGCTCGCGCCACTCGTGCTCCACGGCGCGGTTCACCGCCGCGCGTGATGCATGGGTGAGCGGACCGAGAGAGTTGCCGTCGAAGTAGAGGACGCCGTCCGGGATGTCGAACCGGGCGCGCGCGAACGCGATTGCGTCGTCAGTGTCCAGGCGTTGTGCGAGCGCGCGCGCATCGTCGAGCTTCATGCGGTGTCCTCCTCCAGCCGTGCACCCGTCAGGACCGCAACCGGCCGAGCACATGGTCGCCGACCACGGTCCCGCTCCGCAAGAGGTCGTACGGGAGGTCGAAATGGTCGCGGTCCTCCACGAGTTCGTGCACCGTGTCGACACCGGATGCCCGGAGATGCTCCGCGAACTCCGCGGATTGCCTGATGAACTCCGGCGGGTCGTGGCGGCCCGCGGCAACAACTGCATGGGGTGCGAAACGGGTGATCGTGTGCAGTTGCGGGCTCAGGGCGGCTGCACGGGGCTCGTCCAGCCCGAGCGGGTCGTTCGTGGGCGTGCGCACGAGGGGACGCAGGTCGTAGATGCCGCTCAGGAGCACCGCGCAGTCGATGCGTCCCGCAAGCACCGGGGACATCGCGCACATCGCCACCAGGTGCGCGCCCGCACTGCAGCCGGCGAGCGCAACGCGCGGTGCACCTGCGGCGTCGACAACCCTCGACACCTCGGTGATGCACTCAACCACGATCTGCTCCACGGTTGCCACCGGTGCGAGCGTGTACTCCACGGCGTGCAGTGACACCCCGTGCGCCGCGGCATCGGCCGCGTTGAACAGGGACTCGGCCGCCGACAGCCGTTGCCAGTAGCCGCCGTGGATGTAGACGAGCAACGGCTGCCCCCGCCGCACGGTTGACGTGCCGACCCACGGTTCGCTGAGCTGCGCATACTCCCGCAGGTACTCCTCGAGCGGTCTCGTCGAGAACAGCGACGGCGAGTACTGCAGGTCTACCTCGGCGTCATCCGCCGTGCGCCAGTCGAACCCCATCAGGCCGGGACGGGAACTTCGCCCGCGACCGTGGTGCGGTGCAGCTCGCGGCGGAAGCCGGCGTAGTCGTTCAGCGCGTAGTGCTGTGTGCTGCGGTTGTCCCAGATCACGAGGTCTCCGGGCGACCATCGGTGGCGGTAGCCGAAGCGTGCATCGGTGGTGTGGAGGTGCAGCCACTCGAGAAGACGCTTCTTGTCGTCGTCTGTGGGGCCGACAATGTCACGAACGTAGGCGCGGTTGTAGAACAGCACCGACTTGCCGGTCTCGGGGTGCACCCTCACCAGCGGGTGCAGCGTGACGTCATGCGCCGACTCGTCACACACGATGTTCATGCCACTGAGGCCCGAGTGCACAGCCTGCATGCGAGGCGAGTATGCGTCGCGGGCAGTGTGCACCCCGCGGTATGCGAGGAACTCCTCCTTCTGTGCGGGGCTGAGCGCGTCGTACGCCGCCGTCATGGAGGAAAAACAGGTGTCACCTCCCCACGGGGGCAGATCGACGGCAAAGAGAACCGTGAACGACGGCGGGTTCGACTGGAAACTGAAGTCGCTGTGCCAGGCACCCCCGAAGTTGAAGGCGTTGCCGTCACGCGCCTCCTTCAGCACCCGGATCACCTCCGGATGCTCGGCGCTCGGCTCGATGAACGGGGACTCCGCGGCCGGCCCGAGCCGGTGCGAGAACTCCACCTGTTCGTGCGGTGTGAGCGACTGTCCCGTGACCACCAGAACCTCGTGCCCGCACGCGAGCGCACGGAGTTCGGTCAGTCCGGCATCGTCCAGACGGCGCACGTCGATGCCGTCGACCCGCGCACCGATCACCCCTGTGAGCCTCGTTGCCTCCATCGGGCACACCCTATGGCATCATCGATGCGTGGCATCGCGGGACGGGGACGGTTGGGTGTTCTGCCTGAGGTGCCAGTCGCGGCACTGGGGCCTGAACGGCGCTGCCGGTCTGCTGCTGGTGCGCACCGACCTCGACGAGCCCCACGTGCTGCTGCAACTGCGTGCGGCATGGACCCACGGCGGCGGTACCTGGGCGCTGCCGGGCGGGGCGCTGGACTCGCACGAGGACCCCTTCACCGCGGCAGCACGCGAGGCCTGGGAGGAGACCGGCATCCACCCGAGTCACCTCGAGTTCAGGGACATCTACTCCGACGACCACGGCAACTGGCGCTATGACACCGTGATCGCGCACACGTCGGTTGACCCCGGCGCGCACGAGGCCAACCCGGAGTCCGATGACCTCCGGTGGGTGCGCGTCGACGACGTCGCGCACTTCGACCTCCACCCCGGCCTGCGCGGGTCCTGGCCCGACCTCGTGGGCCTCGTCAAGCAGAGCCTCCTCTAGTCGTCATGCGCCGCCGCACCGTTCTCCTCCTCCAGTGCGCCTCGGGACTGGGCGCCATGAGTTACGGCACGATGTTCACGATCCTCGACGACCTCCGCGACAGGTACGGCATCAGCGAGTCGCGGCTGGGGATGGTGCTGGGAGTCGGGTTCCTCGCCGGGTTCGTCTCGAACGTTTTCCTCGCACCGCTCGCCGACAAGGGGCATGCGAAGCGGATGATCATGCTCGGCATCGTCATCCAGCTGCTGGGCAACACGATGTTCGCGTTCTCGCAGTCGTTTCTCCCCCTGTTTGCCGCACGGGCGATCATGGGCATCGGCGGCGGGATGATGTACCCCGCCATCCGCCGCATCATCATCCTCGGCGACCCGGAAAACATGGGGCGCAACCTGGGCCGCATGCTCAGCTTCGACGTGGGTGGTTTCACCCTGGGCCCGGTGCTGTCGGCCCTGACGGTGGGCACGCTCGGCCTCGAGGCGCCGTTTCTCATCATCTCGGTGCTGATGCTGCTGCTCGGCGCCGGTCTGGCCAACCTTCACGTGACGGAGGCAGCCGTCGACGGGGCTCCGCGCCAGCGGCTCGCCTTCGACCTGTTCCGGATTCGCCCGTTCGCCGGTGCCATCACCATCGGTTGCGCACTGTTCGTGATGATCGGCACTTTCGATGCGCTGTGGTCGCTGATGATGGACGACATGAATGCCGACCCGTGGGTCGCGAACCTCGGCATCTCACTGTTCGCCCTGCCGATGCTGTTCCTCGGCCCAGTGGGTGGAAGGCTCACCCAGCAGTTCGGGCCGTTCCGCGCGAGCATCGGCGGTCTGCTGTGCGGCGCAGCGATCATGAGCCTCTACGGCACGCTCCCCTCCCCCTACCCGATGGTGGCGTTCGGCTTCCTGCACGGGATCATCGACGGACTCACCGTCACCGGCGGGTCGGCGGCCATCGCCATGGTGGTGCCGCACGAGCGTCTAGCCGCGGCACAGGGCATGCAGGGCGCGTCTCAGACCGTTCTGGCTGGCATCGCATCGGTTGCCGCCGGCGCCTCGTACGGGGCGTTCGGGCGCACACCCACGTTCCTCGCGTGCACAGTGATGATGGTGCTGTTCGTGATGGTGGGCGCCTGGATGGCCCGTGAACACCTCGGGATCCGGGGAACCGACACGTTCGCGGACCTCACGGAGCCCGCGGCCCAACCCCTGTCCTGAAGAGGATCCCTTGTCAGGGCAGCGTCAGCGCGCGGCCTGGATGGCCGACCACACGCGCTGCGCGGTGCACGGCATGTCGACATGGCGCACACCGAGGTGCGACACCGCGTTCACCACCGCGTTGTGCACCGCGGGCGTGGCCCCGATGGTGCCGGCCTCGCCGATGCCCTTGGCGCCGAGCGGGTTGCGCGGCGTCGGTGTCTCCATCACCACGCGCTCGAAGGTGGGCAGTTCCGCCGCGCTGATGAACCCGTAGTCGGCGAGGTTCGCCGTGTTCGGGTTGCCGTCGGCGTCGTACAGCACCTCCTCGAGAAGTGCCTGCGCGATGCCCTGCGCGATGCCTCCGTGCACCTGTCCGTCGACAATCAACGGGTTGATGATGGTGCCCGCGTCGTCGCAGGCCACGTGCCGCAGCACCACGACCGACCCGGTCTCGGTGTCGACCTCCACCACCGACACGTGCGAGCCGAACGGGAACGTGGCCCCCTCGGGCTTGAAGTCGGCCGTGGCAGACAGCTGCACGCCGCCCTGCACGGCGAGCTCGGCCCACGTGCGCGACGGTTGCGGCGAGCCCTGCACGTGGAAGGCCCCACGCGCGGTGTCGAGCACGATGTCCTCGGGTGCGGCCTCCATCAACTTCGCTGCAACCTCGCGTGCCTTGTCGATCACGGCCTCGGCGGCGAGACGGGCGGCGGTACCACCCACCTGCAGGCTGCGCGAGCCGCCGGTGCCGCCGCCGCGCTCCACATCCTGCGTGTCGCCGAAGCGGAACTCGATGCGCTCCATCGGGATGCCGGTGATGTGGCTGACGATCATCGCCCACGAGGTGTGGTGGCCCTGGCCGTGGGGCGAGGTGCCGGTACGCACGATCGCACCGCCCTCGGGGGTGATCTCCACCGCACCGAACTCGCCGCTGCCCATCGGGTTCGTGGTCTCGACGTAGGTGGAGAGTCCGATGCCGATCTGCAGCGGTGACCCCGACTCACGGCGCCTGCGCTGCTCCTCTAGCAGCGCCGCGTAGCCCGCGGCCTCCAGCACCTTGTCGAGCGACTTCTCGTACTCGCCCGAGTCGTACTTCGCGCCCATGGGCGTGGTGAGGGGGAAGGCCTCGGGCCGAAGGTAGTTGCGGCGGCGCACCTCGGCGGGGTCGATGCCGCACGCCCGCGCGAACTCGTCCACGGTGCGCTCGATGGCGGCCGTGGCCTCGGGCCGTCCGGCGCCGCGGTAGGCGACAACAGGCGAGGTGTTCGTGACCACGCTGTGCGACTCGAACTGCACGTTCGCGATGTCGTACACGCCGCTCGCCATCATGCGGGTCATGAACGGCAGCACTGCGCCGCCCTTCGGGTACGCACCCGCGTCCTGCAGCAGGTCCAACCTGTACGCAGTGATGCGGCCGTCCTTCGTGCCGCCCATCCGGGTGCGCTGGCGCTGTGCTCGCGCATGTCCCATCGCCAGCATGTTCTCGGTACGGGTCTCCACCCACGACACGGGCACGCCGAGTCTCCTCGCGGCCCAGCCGACCAGGATCTCCTCCACGTACACGCCGGACTTCGCACCGAAGCCGCCGCCGACGTCCGGGGTGATCACGCGCACGTTGCCCTTGTCGAGTCCGAGCGCCTTCGCGATGCCGTCGCGGGCACCGTGGGCACCCTGACTGCAGGCCCACTGGGTGAGCTCGTTGCCGTCCCACCGTGCCGCACATGCCCGCACCTCGAGCGGTGCGGTGGCGACCTTCTGGTTCTCGATCTCGAGCTCCACCACCACGTCGCAACCCTCGAAGATGTCGCGCTCGTCGGTGTTGGTGAACGCGAGCGCCACGTTGGTGCCCGCCACGGGGTGCAGAAGGGTGTCACCCCTGTGGGACTCCTCCACGTCGACCACCACGGGAAGCGGGTCGTACTCGATGACCACTGTCTCTGCCGCGTCGGCACCCTGGCCCGGTTCGCGGGACACGATCATCGCCACGGGCTCGCCCACGAACCGCACCACGTCACGCGCGAGGTAAGGGAACTCCATCTGCTGGTTCACCATGCCGAGGTCGGGCCGCGCCGGAGCGATGTCGACGTCGGCCGAGGTCCACACGTGCAGCACGCCCGGCATGGATGTGGCCTCCGACGTGTCCACCGACAGCATGCGTGCATGCGCCACGGTGGAGCGCACGTAGGTGACGTGCACCGTGCCCTCCAGCCGGAGGTTCGCGATGTAGGTGCCGCCGCCCGTGAGGAACCGTGGGTCCTCCACCCTGACGACCCGCGTGCCGAGGATGCTCATGCGCTCCAGCCCCCGTCCACCTTGAACTCCGAACCCGTCGAGTATGCACTGTCGTCGCTGCCGAGGTACACCGCGAGCCGCGCCACATGGATGGGCTCGGCCTCGTAGCCGAGCGGGATCCGGGTGCGCACCATCTCGCGCACACCGTCACCGGCCTCGTCGAACGTCTGCAGCATGGGTGTGTCGATGATGCCGGGGTGGATCGAGTTCACGCGCACACCGAACGGTGCGAGCTCCTTCGCCACGCCGCGGGTCATGCCGCGCACGGCCCACTTGCTGGCGCCGTACGCCAGGAACCCGGGGGTGCCGTCGAGGCCGGCGACGGACGAGATGTTGATGATGCTGCCGCTGCCCTGGGCGACCATGCGCGGGGCCGCGGCCTTCATGCCGAGGAACACCCCCACCTGGTTGATGTCGATGGTGCGGCGGTAGTCCTCGAGGGACGTATCGAGCACGGTGCCGCGCTCGAAGATGCCGGCGTTGTTCACGAGGATGTCGAGCCGGCCGAACGCGTCCACGGTGAACGCCACCGCCTTCTCCCAGTCGGACTCGCTGGTCACGTCGTGGTGCACGTACCGGCACCGCGAACCGTCGGGCGAGATGCGCCGTGCGGTCTCCTCACCGAGGTCGTCGCGCAGGTCGGAGATCACCACCTGCGCGCCCTCGTCCACGAACAGCTGGGCCTCGCTCGCGCCCATGCCCCGGGCACCTCCCGAGATCAACGCCACCTTGCCCGCGAGTCTGTCCTTGCCCATGGGGAGAGTGTCTACACCGTCGCGGGCTCGCGGCCCGAACCCTGACCCGGTTGATGGGTCAGTGCACCGCGCGGCTGCGCACGTCGGCGATGAGCCTTGCGGCAACCAACAGCAACAACGCCGCGAACAGGACGTTCGAGAGGGTGTCGGGCATGCGACCGGAGATCCAGCCGCCCACCACCGCGGTTGCGATGCCGCTGAACCCGAGGATGGCGGCCGCCCGCAGGTCGGCGTTGTCGTTGCGCCTGTTCCTCCAGGTGCCGATGATGGACGTGGGAATGATCACCGCCACCGACGTTCCCTTCGCGACGACCGCGGGCATGTTCAGGTACATGAGCATCGCCGGCACCATCACCACACCGCCTCCGACCCCCAGCAGACCCGCCAGGGTGCCGGCGCCGAAACCGATGAGCCCGAGAACGAGGATCTCGACCGCGGACAACGCACCGCGCTCCCCGGATGCGAGCGGCAGGAACAGGCGCACGGCGGTCACCACCAGCAGTGTCGCGAACGAGATGGCCAGGGTGCGGTGCGGCAGCACGTTGAGAAGACGGGTCCCGACCAGTGCGCCGAGCACCGACCCGAGTGCCAGGCACGCGGCGACACGCCAGTCGACATGGTCGTGCGCCCAGTAAGTGAACAGCGACGACACCGAGATGGGCAGCACCGCCCCGAGCGACGTTCCGTGCGCCATGCGTTGGTCCATGCGCGCGAGAAGCACGAGCGCCGGGGCGATGAGGATGCCGCCACCCACGCCGAACAGGCCCGACAGGAGACCGGCGGCGACGCCGATCAGGGTGATGCGCAGCAGGCTCGCCTCACCGGCGCCTTGTCTTTCGGTCATCCCTTCGTTCTACTACCTCACCTACCGTGCGGAACGGAGGGGCCTAGCGTGAGGAAGATGGTGGGGACGGCACCTCGTGCTCTGGTCGTTGCGGCACTGACCGCATCGTGCGCGGGCCTCGTGTCGTGCTCCGACGGGGCGGCAGTGCCCGCGACCACCACCGTGCCGGTGTCTGTGGACGCGGAGGTTCTTTCCTCCCTCTGCTCCGGGGTTGTCGCGGCCGGCCTAGGCGACGGGACTCTGTGCGCGGACTCCGGATTCCGGATGGAGTCGGACCGATTCTCGTTCACAAACTGGGGACGCTCGGTGGCCGCTGACGACAACGTGACGTTGCAGACACTCATCGACCTGTTCGGCCACTCCCAGGTGTGCATGCCCGGCGCGCAGAGCGAGTGCGTTCTGCGGCCCCGCACGGTGCAGGCACTGCACGACTGGAACGTGGCACTCGCGGGCGGACGGTGCGAGGGCATGGCGGTGCTGAGCCAGCGCATGTTCCTCGGGTACGACACGCCGCAGGAGTTCGGTGGCTCGTTCGCCACCGCCGCCGACGTTCCCCGTTCGGCGCGGGACCTCGCCCCGGTGCTCACACACTGGTGGGCAACCCAGTTCGTGCCCGAGGTCGCACGCGCCGCGGCGGCATCGCGGCTCCGCACGCCCGGACAGCTCGTCGCCGACCTCATCGAAGGGCTCGAGAACGACGCGGGCCACACCATCGGCCTGTACCACCGTGGCGCGGGGCACTCGGTGACACCGTTCGCGGTGACGAGGCGCGGCGACACCTGGGTGGTGCACGTGTACGACAACAACGACCCGCGCACCCGCCACGAACTGCTCGTGCGACCGAGTGAAGCAACGTGGCGTTACGAGGGCCCCACGGGAACCTGGGAGGGCTCCACCGGAACGATGGAGGTCACGCCGCTCGACGTGCGGGGCGGGCCGTTCACCTGCGACTTCTGCTCCGGTGCCGACGGGGGAACAACCATCACGGTGGCCAGCCAGGACGGCCCGGCACGCCCGATGCTGTTGATCGACGCAGGCGGGCTCGGCACCGTGGAACAGACGGCCGACGGGTTCCGCTCCACCATCGAGGGAGCGTCGATTGCGCCCGGCAAGGGTCGCGGCGGTTCGGTCACCGTGCGGTTGCCGGCGACGGCCGGACCGTTGCGCATCGAGCTGCGCGGCACCGACGGTGTCCCGCACGCCCCCGCAACCGTGACCGTGCGGCGCGCCGGGCACGCCGACCTGCAGGTGCGCGAGGCGGCACCCGGTGCACCGACGGGGGCGGCGCGTGCAGTCGCCCCGCTGCTCATGCTCGACCCCGAAGGAACCACCGTCACCGCCGCGGGCGGTGCGGTGCAGGTGGTGGCTGCCGGCGGGTCGAACCTCGGCAGGGTGCCCGTGGAGCGTGACCACACGCTCATCGTCTCGCGGGTGGAGAGGGGTGCCGACGGCGACACCGTGGCGATGTCGTACGAGAACCCGTCGATACCCGGCAGCAGTGTGCTGGAGCCCTTCACCCTCGAACTGGAGCCGTCGGTGGCCACCGACACCGAGATCATCCCGAAGAACGGTGTGCTCACAGCCAGTGCGTCACCCACGCAGGCGCGGCCGGCGTCGCCCGCGAGACAGTTCCGTTCCTCCCCGCTGCCGAGGGACACCACACGGTCCACGGCGCCACGCGGCACCGTGCCGAGCGTGGACGTGACCCTTCCGGGCTAGCGGAAGTTGGCGCACACCCCCGAGGCGAACGCCTCGTAGTTCTCGCGACGCTGAGCGGGCGAGCCGCCCATCGTGAAGTCGGGCACGCACACCTCGTCGAAACCGTGCGAGCGGTACTCCGCGACCGCCTCGTTGATGTAGTCGACGGTGCCCACCACACCCCTGTCGGAGGGAACGAGCTCACGCATCTTCTTCGTGGCGGCATCGTCGGCGGTCACCACGAAGAGTGCCTGCACCGACTTGCGCAGCGAGGCAGGGTCACGACCCTCCTTCTCGCACGCGGCCACCAGTTTCTTCATCACGGCGCCGGCACCCGCGGGCGTACCCCAGGTGTTCCACTCCTGGGCGAAACGCGCGGTGAGCCGCAGCATGCGCGGGCCGCCGGTGCCCACCAGGATCGGCAACGGGCTCTGCACGGGCTTGGGCTCGCACGGTGCGTCGGTGACCGAGAAGTGACGACCCTGCAGCGTGGTGCGCGGCTGCGACAGCATCGACACCACGATCTCGATCGCCTCGGCGAACCGGTCGACGCGGTCCTTCGCACCGAACAGCTCGATGCCGAACGCATCGTGCTCGTTGATCTGCCACCCGGCACCCATGCCCAGCACGAAACGGCCGCCCGACATGTTGTCGATGGTGGCGGCACGGTTGGCGATGAGCGCGGGATGGTTCATGGTGGTGGGCGTGACGAGCGAACCGAGCCGCATCCGCGACGTGACGGCGGCGAGTCCCGACAGAACGCCGAAGCACTCCATCATCGGGGCATCGGCGCGTTCGGTGGTGCCGGTGTTCGGCATGTAGTGGTCGGCGTACCAGAGGCCGTCCCACCCGGCCGCCTCAGCGAACAGGGCGAAGTCACGAACCTCGGCCCACGGGTGGGCGCTGTTCGCCCAGACGGAGAACCTCACCTCAGCTCGGGCCCGAGAACATGCCGCGGTACACCTGCGGCTTGGCCGGGGTGGACTCGCCCTCGTAACGGTTGATCTCGTTGCGGCCCACCACCATCCAGTGGACCTCGTCCGGGCCGTCGGCCAGGCGCAGCGTGCGCTGGCTCGCGTACATGCGCGCGAGCGGCGTCCACTGCGACACGCCGGTGGCTCCGTGCATCTGTATGGCCTCGTCGATGATCTGGCACACGCGGATCGGCACCATCGCCTTGATCGCGCTCACCCACACACGGGCCTCGGCGTTGCCCATGGTGTCCATGGCCTTTGCGGCACGCAGCACCATGAGCCGGCACGCCTCGATCTCTATGCGGGCCTTTGCGATCACCTCGGGGTTCTTGCCGAGACGTGCGATCGGCTTCCCGAACGCCTCGCGGGTGAGACCGCGGCGGATCATCAGCTCGAGCGCGCGCTCTGCCGCACCGATGGAGCGCATGCAGTGGTGGATGCGGCCGGGCCCGAGTCGCACCTGCGAGATCTCGAAGCCGCGGCCCTCGCCCAGCAGCACGTTCTCCTTCGGCACGCGCACGTTCTCGAAACGGATGTGCATGTGGCCGTGCGGGGCATCGTCCTCACCGAAGACCTCCATGCCACCGACAACGGTGACACCGGGGGTGCCTGCGGGCACGAGGATCTGGCTGTGCTTGCGGCTCGGCGGGCCGTCGGGGTTCGTGAGCAGCATCACGATGTACACCTTGCAGCGCGGGTCGCCCGCACCGGATGCGTAGTACTTGTCGCCGTTGATGACCCACTCGTCACCGTCGAGCTCCGCGCGGCACGAGATGTTCTTGGCATCGGACGATGCGACGTCGGGCTCGGTCATCACGTAGGCCGAACGGATCTCGCCGTTCATGAGCGGCTTCAGCCACTTCTCCTTCTGCTCCGGCGTTCCCACGCGCTCGAGCACCTCCATGTTGCCCGTGTCGGGTGCCGCGCAGTTGAGGCACTCCGACGCCAGCGGTGACTTGCCGAGTTCCACGGCGATGTACGCGTAGTCGAGGTTCGAGAGCCCCTCGCCTGTTTCCGCGTTCGGCAGGAAGAAGTTCCACAGGCCCTGGGCCTTCGCCTTTGCCTTCACCTCATCCAGCATCTCGAGCTGGCCGGGTGCATACCCCCACTTCTCGGTGCGCGTGGCGGCGAGCGCGTAGAACTTCTCGGCCATCGGCTCGACCTCCTCGGCGATGAACTTCTTCACCGCGTCGTAGAGGGGCTTGGCCTTCTCCGACATCGCGAGATTGAGGGTCTCGTCGAACACGTCCCCCGAGTGCATTCCGGGCTTCGGCATGGTTGCCTCCTTCGCATCCCGTCCGCGGACGGGGCCTACGGGCCGAACACTACTTGTGTGTGCCGCGGGCCGGCCAAGGCGGAGCGGGCGTCAGTCCAGACGGACGCTGACCACCGACGCATCGGGATCCCCGGCGAACAGGCCCACCTCGAGCTCGTACTCACCCGGCACCAGAACCATCCGATGGTTCGCGGTGTCGCGGGTCTCGAGGGCCGTCCGGCTCACGTTCACACGGGCGCTCACGGTGCCGCCGGCGGTGACCCCCACCTTCGCGAAGCCGACGAGGGTGCGGCGAGGCAGGTCGTCTCCGCCTGCGGCGGGGCGGCCGTACACCTGCACCACGCACTCACCGTCTGCGCCACCTGTGTTGTGCACCTCGACGTCGAGGTGCGCCCCGTCGGCCGCGGCCCCGGGCGTGCCGAGACGGAACTGCGTGTACGACAGGCCGAAACCGAAGGGGTACGCCGCCGCATTGCCGTCGCGGTCGAGCTTCCACTGCCCGTGCCAGCGGTCATAGACGATGCTCGCGGCGTCCTTGTCGAAGAACGGCAGGTGCGACTCGTCGGTCGGCACCGCGAACGGCAGGTGACCCGACGGGTTGACATCCCCGGTCAGCACGTCGGCGAGGGCGTCGCCGCCCATCATCCCGCTGTACCAACCCACGAGGATTGCCGGCACGTCGTGGCGCCATTCCTCCGTCACCACCGCGCTGCCGCACACCATCACCACCACGGTGCACGGCTGACGTGCCGCCACTGCACGGATCAACTCGACGTCGGCCGGCGGGAGGCGCAGTGACGTGCGGTCGCCGCCGCGCGCGAACGACACCTCACCCTTGTCGGTCGTCCTCGCGCGACGCGGGTTCTTCCGGTCGGACATGTTGTGTTCTGCATCCACCGGCCAGTTGTTCTCGCGCACGTACTGCCGGTACGTCTCGACCAGTTCGGGGTCGTCACCCGCGGGGAAGAGGCTGCGGAGGTTGGCGTTCTCGCTGCCGTCACCGATGAACTCGCCCTCGTCCTCCTTGGTGTAGCCCACCACCACCACCGCAACATCGGTGCCGGCAGCGATCTCCGCGGCCCTCGAGACATCCTCGCCGTCGTAGTGCACCACCCGGTCGCTGCCGAGACGCTGCGCAAGGCCCGACAGCGGGGTGATGGCCCACGGCGACATCACATCGCTGGAGCCGCCGTCGCCGAGGTTGCGCATGTCGGACAGTCGCCCGAGCACGGCGACACGTGCAGAGGGAGCGAGCGGAAGGACCGGCACGGCACCGACCGGCTCGTTCCTCAGCAGCACCATGCTCTTGGCGGCGGCCTCGCGCGCGAGGTCGAGATGCGCGGGCGCGAGAAGAACGGACTCCGGGTTGCGCGGCAGCTCGCCCACCCCGAACCGCAGCATGGTGGAGAGGCTGTTCTCCACCGCCCGCTCGATCTCGGCGATGTCGAGTTCGCCCGCCTCCAGGGCGCGCACGACGGGTTCGTGACGGATCATCCGGTAGGGCATCTCCACGTCGAGACCGGCACGCACGCTCTTCACGCCGTCGCGCAGGCCGAAGATCCAGTCGCTGATCACCATGCCGTCGAAGCCCCATTCGTCGCGCAGGACGCCGGTGAGAAGCTGCGGGTGCTCCCCCGCCCACTCTCCGTTCACGGCGTTGTAGGCACTCATCACGGCGGCGACACCCTCGGCCACGATGCGACGGAAGTGCGGCAGGTACACCTCGTGCAGCGTGCGCTCGTCGCACTGCACGTCCACGCTGAAGCGCG
>JBMUAQ010000053.1:0-13488 GCA_049454855.1 Ilumatobacteraceae bacterium | reverse complement strand
CTTGAACCCCCGGCCTTCAGGGCCACAACCTGACGCTCTAACCAGGCTGAGCTACACCCACCATGTGGAGAAACAAGTGTGCCACGGCAGGGGTTTCGTCCCAACTTGCCGCCCTGTGGGTAACCCTTTCCCGCCCCGGCGACGGCTCGGTAGAGTGGAGGGAGATACCAATCGGGGTGATCCAGAATGGCAACGCATTCCACGTTGCACGACAACCTGGCCGACAGGGCCAAAGACATCACGAGGCGAGAGCTTCAGACCTATGCCGACCGCACCAGGCGGTCCCAGTCGGCCACCGACCGGGCGCGCAAGGTCCTTCCCCTCGGCGTGCCGTCCAGCTTCCAGGCCTACGACCCCCATCCGATCGTGGTGGCACGTTCGTGGGGCGCCCACATGGAGGACGTCGACGGCAACCGGTACATCGACTACGACATGGGCTTCGGCGCGCTGTTCGCCGGGCACATGCACCCTGCGGTGCGCCGCGCGGTCGACGCGCAGCTCGAGCTCGGCACCCTGTTCGTCACCCCGTGCGAGACAAATGCCGAGGTGGCAGAGTTGCTCGGGGAGCGGTACGGGCTGCCGATGTGGCGGTTCACGAACTCCGGCACCGAGGCCACCATGGATGCCATCCGTGTGGCGCGCGGGGTCACCGGCCGCGACAAGATCGTGAAGGTGGAGGGCGGCTACCACGGCCACCACGACGAGGTCATGATCTCCATGAAGCCCTCGCTCGACCTTGCGGGCCCGGCCGACAACCCCACACCGGTGCCGTCCACCGCGGGTGTCACGCAGGCCGTCCTCGGTGACACGATCGTCATCCCGTACAACGACGCCGACGCACTGGAGCGTGCGCTCGCAAGCAACGAAGTGGCGGCGTTCATCGTGGAACCCGTCATGGAGAACATCGGCATCTGCCTGCCCCGGCCCGGGTACCTCGAGGCCGTGAGAGAGATCACGCGCCGCCACGGCACCCTCCTCATCTTCGACGAGGTGAAGACCGGCATCACCGCCGGGTGGTCGGGCGCCACCGGCGCCCTCGGTGTCACGCCCGATCTCGTGTGCCTCGCCAAGAGCATCGGTGGCGGCCTGCCGCTCGGTGCCTTCGGCGGCACCCGCGAGTGCATGGACCAGATCACCGCCGGTCGCGTGCTGCATCTCGGCACCTACAACGGCAACCCGCTGGTGATGGCGGCCGCGGTAGCCGTGCTCTCGGAGGTGTGCACACCGGAGGAGACGCAGGCCACAATCGCCCGCAACAGCGCCCTGGTGGCGGCGTGCAACGAGGTCATCAGCGGTGCCGGGCTTCCCGCCCACACCATCCAGTTCGGCGCGAAAGGCTGCGTCACGTGGGCGCCCGAGCCCATCCGCAACTACCGCGACTACAAGGCCACCAACTTCGACCTCGCGTTCGCGCAGTGGATCCACGGCATCAACCGCGGTGTGATGCTGCCGCCCGGTCTCGACGAGCAGTGGCTGATCTCGGTGATGCACTCGGAGGAGGACGCCCTGCGGTATGCGGACGTGTTCGGGGAGTTCGTGGATGAACTCACCGCTTAGGCACGAACGCCCCCCGTTCCTGCGGATGATCGTGCGGGGTCTCTTCCGTCGTTGCGCGTGGTGCGGCGGCAAGGGTGCGTTCTTCACCTCGTGGTACGGCAAGGCCGACCGGTGCCGCACCTGCGGCCTCGGATGGCAGCGCAACTACGAGGGCTTCGAACTGGGTGCCGCCACGATGGGCGTGTTCATCACGTTCGGCTCGATCATCGCCTGGATGATCGTGGCGGTGGTCCTCAGCGTGCCGCTCGTGCCGCTCCTCGTGGTCGCCGCCTTCCTCGCGGTCGCATGGCCGATCCTGTGGTACCCGAACACCTACACCGTGTGGTTCGGGGTCGACCTCTTCATCCGCAAGCCCTCCGAGGAGGACCTCGCGGAGGCCGAGGCCCACTCCTCCTTCCGCGGCTCCTGACCCGGCCAGACCGGCTCCGGACGGGGTCTCGACGGTCGCCATGGAGGCCCCACCCCTGACCTGCCTTTCCCGGCCTTGCCGTTCCCACATGGTCGGCACCCGTGGTGCTTGACCGAACACCTGTTCGTAGTTACAGTCCTGTCGTTCGAACACACCCAGTCCCTACAGTCCCGCGTTCCCCCAGGGGAACCACCGGAAAGGCAGAAACACCATGACCACACCAAGCCCCGAGCGCGACAAGGCCCTGGAGGCCGCCCTCGCCCAGATCGACAAGCAGTTCGGCAAGGGCTCCATCATGCGGATGGGCGAGAAGGGCACCATGGCCATCCAGGCCGTGCCCACCGGCGCCCTCCCGCTCGACCTCGCCCTCGGCGTGGGTGGTCTGCCCCGCGGCCGCGTGGTCGAGATCTACGGCCCGGAGTCCTCGGGCAAGTCCACCCTCGCCATGCACGTGGTGGCCGAGGCCCAGCGCAACGGCGGTGTCTGCGCCTACGTCGACGCCGAGCACGCCATGGACCCCGTGTACGCCAAGGCCATCGGTGTCGACATCGACCAGCTGCTCATCTCACAACCCGACACCGGTGAGCAGGCGCTCGAGATCGCCGACATGCTGATCCGCTCGGGTGCGCTCGATGTCGTCGTCATCGACTCCGTCGCGGCACTCACGCCGCGCGCCGAGATCGAGGGCGACATGGGCGACAGCCACGTCGGTCTGCAGGCCCGCCTCATGAGCCAGGCGCTGCGCAAGATCACCGCGAACCTCAACAAGTCGAACACCATCTGCATCTTCATCAACCAGCTGCGCGAGAAGATCGGAGTCATGTTCGGCTCCCCGGAAACCACCCCCGGTGGCCGTGCGCTGAAGTTCTACTCGTCGGTGCGTCTCGACATCCGCCGCATCGAGGCCATCAAGGACGGTGCCGAGGTCGTCGGTTCGCGCACCCGCGTGAAGGTCGTGAAGAACAAGGTGTCCCCGCCGTTCAGGCAGGCCGAGTTCGACATCATGTACGGCAGGGGCATCAGCCGCGAGGGTGCGCTGCTCGATCTCGCCGTGGAGATGGGCATCGCCAAGAAGTCGGGCGCATGGTTCACCTACGAGGGTGAGCAGCTCGGCCAGGGCCGGGAGAACGCCAAGACGTTCCTCACCGACAACCCCGAGATCATGATGGAGATGGAGGATAAGGTCCGCCAGGCGGCAGGCCTCGGGGCCGACGCCGAGGCCGGCTTCTCCGAGACCGACGAAGCCCCCATCGAACTCGACTGACCTCTCGTTCCCGGCTCCCCGGTTGAGTACAGTTCAGGGAGCCGGGCCCGGGGGCCCGCAGGGGGGTCCCATGAAGAAGGTTCTCAGCGTTCTGGCGGTCAGCCTGCTGGTTGGCCCGTGGGTGTCGAACCCTGTGTCGGTCGGTGCGGCCACGTTCGACGACGGCATGCCCGGTCAGGCGAACGTCGACAAGGTCGCGTCATCAAATGACTGGGCCGGTCTGTGGGGCGACGCCGCGGGCGGAGTTGCCGGCAGGCCGTACGTGAAGACCCTGAACGTGATCAACGGGGGTGTTTCCACGCCGGTCATCACCAACGGAACGGCGACGACACCGGAGTCCACCACCGCGGGTGCGATCACCGCGGTGATCCAGCCGTACAACCTGTGCAAGACCGGACAGACGTCCAACAACGGGGGTCAGTGCTACTCCAGTCCCAACCGGCTCGGCTTCGGGCTCGGGTACGTGAAGAGCGACGGCCAGCTCGGATACAACTTCTCGAACCCCACCACCTCGAACGGCTCACCGCTCACGCTTGCGGCAACCGTCAACGCCGACACCGTGATTGAGTTGGTTCTGAACATGAACACGTGGGGAACGAACTTGCGGTGGACATGGATGAACGGCGCCCCGCAGTACTGGAAGATCGACGGTCTCGGAACAGCCGCGGCAGAGATCACCATGCGCGTGAAGATCACCACAGGGCCGAGCCAAGCCTGTCAGTCGGCCATCCCCGTGATGCCGTGTGACCCCGCCGACGCGGTGAGGAACAATGGCGGCCGGCCGTATGCGCCCGAGAAGATCCTGCGGTTCGACTCGGTGCTGAGTCTTGACTCCACGGGCGTCCCTGAATCGTTCAACGGTTCGCTGTTCGCATCAAGCAACGCGGACATCGGATCGCTGGTGGCGGCTCCGTCGGCCACGCCGGCGCTCAACTACGGCATCGTCGGGCCGTCCGAGATGGCAGGTGTCCCGAACCTCGCCACGTTCAGCGCCTTCGTCTCCGATGCATCGCTCCTCAACTACTTCGGTGTCACCAGCGACGTTGTGGCAACCGAGGACTTCAAGAACTCCGCTCTCGCCATCACCCGCGCCGACGGGGGCTCCGGCGCGGCGCCCGTCTGGGCACGTTGGGATGCCGCCACGTACGGCACCGATGGCTGGTTCCTCACGGTCGCCGACATCTCGTTCAACGGTGCAGCGGTGAACTCCCAGGGGGTGTCGGGCTCTGCCCTCACCACCTCGCAGCCGGCCCGGCTCACGGTGAAACAGAAGATCGCAGCAAAGGTCGCCGCCAAGCGCAAGGGCACGCTCGCCACGCTCACGTTCCGTGCAACGGCGTCTGCGTGTGCGAAGGCGTCGTGCCGCGTTGTCGTCCAGAAGATCTCCGGTTCCCTGTCGGCGGCCAGCACCAAGGTGAAGACAGCCTCGGTCGTTCGCAAGTCGAAGGCCGTGTCGCTCACGGTGTCCGCGCGGGTTCCCGCGAAGCAGGGCCTCGCCATCCTCCTGCAGACCAAGAAGGCCGGCAAGTGGGTGTACGTGTCCTCGAAGGTGGTCCGCCCGTAGCAGGCCATCGGTAGCCTCCGTACGGTGAGCGAGTCGCCGCAGAGGTTCGTGGTGCGCACCTTCGGGTGCCAGATGAACGAGCACGACTCCGAGCGCATCGCCGGGCTGCTGGGTTCCGACGGCCTCGAGGAGACAACCGACGATGCCGATGCAGATCTGATCGTGCTGAACACCTGTTGCATCCGGGAGAACGCCGACAACCGCCTGTACGGCACACTCGGCCACCTGAAGACCTGGAAGGCCCAGAAGGAGGGCCGCCAGATCGTGGTGGCAGGCTGCCTGAGCCAGAAGGACCGCGACGGGGTGTCGCAGCGGGCCCCTTGGGTGGACGTGGTGATGGGCACCCACAACGTTCACCGCACCGCCGAGCTCGTGCGGGAGTCCCGCACGCGCGGACCGATCGTGGAGATCCTCGACGAGGCAGTGGTGGACGACCATGTGCTGTTCCCCAGCGCCCTGCCTGTGCGCAGGGAGACATCGTGGAACGCGTGGGTCACCATCCAGATCGGCTGCGACAACACGTGTGCCTACTGCATCGTTCCGGCGGTGCGGGGACGCGAGATCAGCCGGCCGCCCGACGACATCGTGCGCGAGGTCACCGAACTCGCGGCCACCGGTGTCACCGAGGTCACCCTGCTCGGCCAGAACGTGAACAGCTACGGCCGTGACCTCGCGCTCGGCGAGCGCCGCGACGGCGCCGACACGCGGGTCGCCCCCCGCTTCGCCGAACTGCTGCGCCGCGTGGGGGATGTGCCCGGGATCCGTCGTGTGCGCTACACCAGCCCGCACCCGAAGGACATGCGCACCGATGTGCTGGCCGCGATGGCGGGGACGGCGGCGGTGTGCGAACACCTCCACTACCCGCTGCAGTCGGGCAGCGACCGCGTGCTCGCGCTCATGCACCGCGGCTACACGGCGGAGCGTTACCTGCAGCGCCTCGCCGAGGCCCGCCGGCTCATCCCCGATCTTGCGGTGACCACCGACATCATCGTGGGGTTCCCCGGCGAGACCGACGACGACTTTGCCCGCACGCTCGAGGTCGCCGCCGAGGCCGACTTCGACAGCACCTACACCTTCATCTTCTCTCCGCGTGAGGGAACCGAGGCCGCCACCATGACCGACGCGTTCGTCGACCCCGCGGTGGTGGCCGACCGCTTCGAGCGTCTCCGCACGGTGGTGGAGCGCACGGCGGTGCGCAGGCACCGCGACCGTGTGGGTCGCACCGAGGAGATCGTCGTGGAGGGGCCGAGCAAGCGTGACCCCGGTGTCACCACCGGCCGCACGCGTCAGAACAAGCTGGTCCACTTCCGCGTGGAGCGCGGCCTGCGGCCCGGCTCGTATGCCAACGTGCTCGTCACCGGTGCGGCCTCCCATTTCCTCCACGGCGAACTGCTGGAGGTCACTGCGGAGCCCACGCACCGGGTGCGCATACCCGTTCTCGGGGCATGACCGCCCGCCGGGTGGTGGTGCTCGGCCCCACGGGCAGCGGCAAGAGCGACGTGGCGATGGCGGCCGCGCGGGAGGCGGGCAACGTCCACATCGTGGCGTGCGACTCCATGCAGGTGTACCGGGGGATGGACATCGGCACGGGGAAGCCCACCGCGGCCGACCGCGCCGCGGTCGTGCACCACGGTCTCGACCTGTGCGGACCCGACGAGCGTTTCACGGTGTCGAGGTACGCGGGGGAGATCGATGCCGCGCGGGGGGCGATCGCGGCCGACGGTGCGCACGAGATCATCGTGGGCGGCACGGGCCTCTATCTCACGGCGGTGACCGACGGTCTGTCGGTGCCCGGCGAGTGGCCCGCAATCAGGGCGGAACTAGAGGCCGACCCCGACACCGCCGCCATGTACGCGCGTCTCGGAGTGCTCGACCCCGTGGCCGCATCGCGCATCGAGCCGAACAACAGGCGCCGCATCGTGCGCGCCCTCGAGGTGTGCCTGGGAAGCGGACGCAGGTTCAGCGACAGCGGCGACGGGGTGGCGGGGTTCCCCGACGACGGGGTGGTGCGCATCGGCATCCGGTGGGAGAGGGATGCCCTCCGGGCGCGCATCGCGTCACGTGTCGCAGGGATGGTGGCCGACGGCCTCGTGGACGAGGTGCGCGGCCTGCTCGCGTCCCCCGGGCTGTCCGCCACCGCCGCACAGGCCCTCGGGTACAAGGAGATGGTCGACCATGCGGAGGGACGGACGTCCCTCGCGGACGCCGTCGCCGAGACCGTGCTGCGCACGCAGCAGTTCGCGGTGCGCCAGGAACGCTGGTTCCGCCGCGACCCGCGCGTGCGCTGGGTGGATGTCACCTCCGACCCCGTCCGCGAAGTCACCCCTTCGGTACTGGAGGCACTGTCGTAGTGTCGGGGCCGATGGAGTACACGGTCTCGCGGTTCGAGGGCCTCGGCAACGATTTCCTCGTGTTCGACACCGCGCAGGGCGAGCCGCCGAGACCGTGGCCCGAACTGGCCCGTGAATGGTGCTCGCGCTCGCCCGGCCCCGGTGCAGACGGGTTGCTGCTCCTCACACGCGTGACCCCCGGCCGCCTGCGCATGCGGCTGCACAACCAGGACGGCAGTGTCGCGGAGATGAGCGGCAACGGGATCCGCTGCCTCGTGATGGCGGCGCACCTGGATGACGGTGCTGACGTGGGTGCGGCATACGAGGTGGACACCGACGCCGGCCCGCGCACGGCCACCGTGGTGTCTGCTGAGGGCGGCGTGCTCGCGATCAGCGTCGACATGGGTGAGGTCACCGACCTGCCCGAGCCCCACGGCTGGGCGGCCCTCGCCTGCAACCCCGACCGACCGGTGCGCCACGTGTCGCTCGGCAACCCGCACAGCGTGGTGGGTGTGGAGGACGTGAACGCACTCGACCTGCTGGCGCTCGGACAGCTGGTGCCGCACGTGAACCTCGAGGTGGTGGAGCCCGGCCCGGGCAACCATGAGGTCACCATGCGAGTGCACGAGCGCGGTGCCGGCATCACCCGTGCGTGCGGCACCGGTGCGTGCGCCGCCGCTGATGCCGCGTACGCCTGGGGGCTCGTGCCGCGCAGTGCCCCCGAGGTCACGGTGCACATGGAGGGCGGAGACGCACGGGTGCGCATCTCCGCCGGTCGCAGAGCCACGCTCATCGGCCCCACGGTGCATCTCGGCCGCCACACGGTGCACGCGTGAGCAACCCGTACCAGGAGGCGCTCGGGCGAACCCTGATCGAGCGCACGTTCCGCGAGCGCATCGTGCTGGTGGGCGTCACGCTGGCGGGTCGCAGTGACGAGGACACCGAGGAGGGTCTCGACGAACTGTCTCTCCTCATCGACACCGCGGGCGCCGATGAGGTCGCACGTCTCACGCAGCGCCGGGACGCTCCCGACCCCGGCTCGTACATCGGCAAGGGCAAGGTGGACGAACTGCGCGAGGTGTGCCTGGCGCTCGATGCCGACACGGTGGTGTTCGACAACGAGCTGTCGCCCGCGCAGCAGTACAACCTGGAGAAGGTGCTCGGCCGCACCGCACTCGACCGCACGGCGGTGATCCTCGACATCTTCGCCCAGAACGCGCACACGCTCGAGGGCAAGGCACAGGTGGAGCTCGCCATGCTGCGCTACCGGTTGCCGCGCCTGCGCAGGGGCGTGCAGGGCGGTCTGTCGCAGCAGGCCGGCCGCATCGGCACGAGGGGCCCCGGTGAGACGCAGCTCGAGGTCGACCGCCGGCGCATCATGCGCCGCATCGAGAAGCTCGAGCGCGACCTGAAGGACCTCGCCCGCACCCGCGCGACCCAGCGCAAGGGCCGCAGCAGGAGCGGTCTCGCGAACGTGGCGATCGTGGGGTACACGAACGCCGGCAAGTCCACCCTGCTGAACGCGCTCACCCAGGCCGGGGTGCTGGCGGAGAACCGCCTGTTCGCCACGCTCGATCCCACCACGCGGCGCCTGGCCCTGCCGGGTGGCGAGCCCGTGCTGGTCAGTGACACAGTCGGGTTCATCCGGGCGCTGCCCCACGGACTCGTGGAGAGCTTCAAGAGCACGCTCGAGGTTGCCGCCGCCGCCGACATGCTGGTTCACGTGGTGGACGGCAGCGCTGCGCACCCCGACCACCAGATCACCGCGGTGCGCGAGGTGCTCGCCGAGATCGGCGCCGACCGTGTGCCGGAGTTCGTGGTGTTCAACAAGTGCGACCTGCTCGACGACGGTGGGGCATCGCTCGTGGAGGAGGTTCCCGGCTCGGTGGCGGTGTCGGCGGCGAAGCGGACGGGCCTCGAGGTGTTCCTGCGCACGCTCGCCGACCGGATGCGTGCCATCAGCACGGTGACCGAGCTTGTGGTGCCCTATGACCGCGGTGACGTGATCGCGGCGGTGCACCGCGAGGGCGAGGTGGTCAGCACCGAGGACGCAGGCGACGGCCTGCGAGTGCGTGCCCGGCTGTCGCAGGCATCTGCGGGGCGACTGCGCGAGTTCGTGGTGGACGGGGCCGGGAGTGCGAGGATGGCCGACGATGAGCGACCGTGACACCCCCGGTTTCGAGCCGCCCCCGTACCCGTACGACCGTCTCGACGCGTTCGTGAAGACCGCGGCGGGGTTCGACGGCGGTGCCGTCGACCTGTCGATCGGCACGCCATGTGACCCGCCCCCGGCCGAGGTGGTGGCGGCACTGTCATCGAGCAACAGCGAGCGCGGGTACCCCGCATCGATCGGCAGCGAGGGCCTGCGGCGCAGCATCGCGCGGTGGATGGCGAGGCGCTTCGGCATCGACGTGCCGCTGTCTCGAATCGCCGCGTGCATCGGCACGAAGGAGTTCGTGGCCACCACACCGCAGTACATGAAGCTGCGCCGGCCGAACCGGGACACCGTGATCTACCCCGCCGTGGCGTACCCCACCTACGAGATGGGCGCGATTCTTGCCGGGCTCCGGCCGCTGGCGGTGCCGATGAACGCCGAGGGGCACATGGACTTCGCCTCGCTGTCGGACGACGACGTGCGCCGCGCGTTGATGGTGTGGGTGAACAGCCCCAGCAACCCCACCGGCGGTCTCGACGACCTGCGGTACGCGGCGGAGTGGGGGAGGCGCAACGGGGTGCCCGTGTTCAGCGACGAGTGCTACACCGAGTTCACGTGGAACGGCCCGTCACAGTCGATCCTGCAGCACGGCCTCGACGGCGTGGTGGCGGTGCACTCGCTGTCGAAGCGCTCGAACCTCGCGGGAGTGCGCGTGGGCTTCTACGCGGGCGATGCCGAGATCGTGGAGTACCTGAAGGAGGTGCGCAAGCACGCCGGCTTCATGGTGCCCGGTCCGGCCCAGGCGGCCGGTGTCGCCGCGCTCGACGACGACGCCCACGTCGCGGTGCAGCGCGACCGCTACGCAGCGCGACTCGAGCAGATGGCACACGTGCTGGGGAAGTGGTCGGGAATCGACATCCCCATGCCCGAGGGCGGCTTCTACCTGTGGTTCGACGCCGGCGATGCGTGGGAGTTCACCGAACGGCTCGCACGTGAGGCAGGAGCAATCGTCAGTCCCGGGGACTTCTACGGAGCAGGCGGCTCGCGTCACGTGCGCGTGGCCGTGGTGCAGCCCGACGACAAACTGAGGCTGGTCGCCGAACGTCTCGGCCTGTGACCGACAACCCGCAGGAAGAGCAGATTGAATCTCTCCGGCAGGAGCAGACATGAGTCCGTGTTGTCTGTACCATTTTTCCCGTGCGAGTGAACAAGGGAGTAGTGGCAGTGATGGTTGCCGGACTCGTGATGTTCGGTCTCGTGTCGCGCACGTCGGCGGTGAACGGCGGGAGCGTCTCATTCAACGGAACGAACCAGTACGTCTCGGTGGCAGGCAGTCCTGACTGGGCAGTCGGTACGGGAGATTTCACAGTCGAGTGGTTCCAGTACCAGACGAGTTTCTCATCCAGCTGGCCACGGATCTTCACCGTGGGCGGGTTCCCGAGTGCCTCAATCGGGGTCAGCATCGAGGGAGGCACGATGTACGTGTGGTTGGCCAGCGGCTGGCGTCTGAACGCGTCGGTCGGTGCGACCTCCAACCAGTGGGTGCACTTCGCCGTGACGCGGTCGGGAACCACGCTGCGGATCTTCAAGAATGGCACTCAGTTGGCGTCCGGGTCGGACTCCTCCAACGTGACGAACGCTTCCTCGCCGCTGTACGTCGGCTCCGAGGCGACGAGCGGTACCTACTTCGGTGGGCTAATCACCAACTTCCACTTCGTGAAGGGCACCGCTCTCTACACCGCCGCATTCACGCCGTCGGGGCCGCTCACGGCAGTTGCCAACACGAAGCTTCTCCTGAACGCCGTCAGCGCGGCAACCCTGCTCGATGACAGCTCGTCGCTCTCCCGGTCGGTCACCTCCGTGAATGCGCCGACGTTCAACTGGGGCACTCCGTTCCCGTGGGCCGGCGGCGGAGTGGCCACCTCCGTGCCCGCAACACAGCCCCCGACCACGACCACAACCACCACAACCACGACCACAACCACCACGACCACCACTCTGCCGCCAACCACGACGACAATCGCCCCTTCCACAACAGCGTTGACGTCCACCACCGTGTCCCCGTCCACCACGTCTCTGGCGTCAGCCGGTCAGACCACGGTTGCACCGACTGTCACTGTTCCCGGTGCGACTGTTCCGGATCAGTTCTCCACCTCGACCACCGTCCTGCCGGGACTCACTGTCGCCACCATCGTCCCGCGCTCGTCGAGCGTGCCGTCCACCACGTCCAGCACAGCTCCGCCGACCACCACGACCACGACCACTCTCCCTCCAGCGCCTGCCGAGGACGAGATTCCTGCGGTCAGTGAGGGTGATGCCGCCGCGTTGGTGGGGGGCCGTCCGGTCGCCGTGGAGACGAGACGTCTCGACAACGAGGTCATCGTGAGTGTCGGCTTGCTGAAGGCCGTCTTCGGTGCTCGATCCGCGTCGGGTGAGGAGATTCCCCTTTCCTCCGACGGCGCTGTGTCTCTTTCAGCGGGCGGTGCGATTGTTGTGCGGGTCGAGGGGCTCGCACCGGACAGCACAGCCGAGGGTCTGCTGTATTCAGATCCTGAACGACTCGGAACGGTGACAGCCAACGATGCAGGCCGACTGGAACACTCCTATGCGTTGCCGAAGGTCGTGGCGCCGGGACTGCACAGGTTCGTGCTTCGCCTGGAAGACTCGGCCAACCAGCCCGTTGATCTCACGCTCGGCGTGGTCACTCTGGACGACGGCTCGGGTGTGGGCGTTGCCGCGTTGGTGTGGTCAGTTCTTGGCCTCGGAGGCCTCGCAGCACTGTTCCTGCCGGCTGCACTCAGGCGACGCCGACTGCCGACAGCACGCTAGACGCGGCGCATGACGGTGACGACCTTGCCGTAGATCGTCACCTCGTCGGCGGAGAACTCCATCGGCTTCATGCGCGGGTTCGAGGGAACCAGCACCACCTTGTTGCCCTGTCGCTTGAACGTCTTCACGGTGGCCTCCTCGCCGGGGATGCCGGCGACCACCATGTCGCCCGAGTCGGCGACGTTCTGCTGGCGGGCGACCACGAAGTCGCCGTCGAGAATGCCGGCGTCGATCATCGACTCGCCGCGGACCCGGAGCATGAAGAGCTCGCCGTCGCCGGTGAAGTCGGTGGGGAGGGGAATGAGATCCTCGACGTTCTCCTGGGCAAGCACGTTCGTTCCGGCGGCGACGTCACCGATGAGGGGAACGTGGCGGGCGGGCCTGCGCTCCATGGCGACCTCGGAGTTGGTGTCGAAGCGCACCTCGATGGCGCGGGGCTTCGTGGGGTCCCGGCGCAGGAAGCCCATCTTCTGGAGGCTGGCAAGGTGGTTGTGGACGGTGGAGGGGGAGTTCAGCCCCACGGCCTCGCCGATTTCCCGGACCGACGGGGGGTAGCCCCGCTCCTGCATGGACTTCTCGATGACGTGGAGGATCTCGCGCTGGCGAGAGGTGAGCGATTCAGCCATGGGGGCCACCGTACAGATGTTCGTCCCCAAAGGCAAACACCTGTTCGCCAAAACACATGTTCGTAGTTTGTCCTTGACACCGAACACCTGTTCGGGAAAGATACGAACACCCGTTCGCTACGGTTATCCACAGCTCGAGGGCCACCCGGCCCCGGACACCCAGAAACCCATACCCCACAAGGAAATCCCAGGAGAACCCCCTCATGAACACCACCATGACCGCCACCATTGACCCGCTTCACATCCCGGCTCACGCCCGCCGGACCAACACCCCCGCGGCTCCTGCCCGGGCCCGTCAGGCCAGGCCGTCGGCCCGGGTGTTCCTCCGCCGCCGGATGGCTGTGGTGGCCGGCCTCGTGTTCACGGCGGCAACCCTTCTTCTCACTTCGGGGGCATTTGCCACCGAGCCCAGCTCCTCGAACCTCGAGACCGTGCCCCGCACCCACGTGGTCGAGTCCGGCGAACGAACCCGTACGAACTTTGCCGCCCACCGTCGAGGGGGCTTCGAGCAGGCTCACGCGCAGTCCCGACCCGACCAAGCGAAATGCTGCAGTCAGGCCCGTGATACCACCGCCGACCACGACGACGTGCGGTGCTTCCCTCGTCATGTCTCGATCATCCGACTGCGATGACCCGACGAGCCAATGCTTCGATCACCATCGGGTCATCGTTCACGCATGCCGTGCGATCGAAGGCCAAACCGCGGGCCTCCGCGTGCTGCTTGGCTTCGATGTCGAGGTCGTAGAGAACTTCG
>JBMUAQ010000052.1:0-13716 GCA_049454855.1 Ilumatobacteraceae bacterium | reverse complement strand
CGGGAAGGCGAGCGAGATGGCCACCGGTGCCACGGACGGGATCGTGGTCGAGAGGGCCGATGGACTCTCGCCCGACCAGCTGCGAGAGCTCGCACTGGCCGTGAGACAGGTGGCCGGCACACGTGCGGTGGTGCTGTGCGGTGTCACGGACACAGGCGGCGTGTCGCTCGTGTCGGCGGTGGCAAAGGGTTTCCCCCTCGCCGCGGGCGATCTCATCAAGGATGCCGCCCGCGCGGTGGGCGGCGGTGGCGGCGGCAAGGGTGACGTCGCAACGGCAGGCGGCAAGGACGCGTCGGGCATCGACGAGGCACTTCGTCTCGCCCGGGAGAAGGCAGCCTCCGCGGGGGAGTGAGCCCGCACAACTACCGTACGGTCGTGCGCGTGCTCGGCATCGACCTCGGGGCGAAGCGCATCGGTGTGGCCGTCAGCGATTCCTCGGGGACCGTTGCGACACCGCTCGTTGTCATCGCGCGTTCGCGTTCGCGCCGCACAGACCATGAGGCCATCGCGAGACTCGTGCGGGAGGAGGAAGCCGTGGCCGTGGTCGTCGGTCTCCCGTTGAACATGGACGGGAGCCGCGGTCCCGCGGCGAGGGCCGCCGCCTCCGAGGCGGAGGCGCTGGGTACGGTGGTCGGCGTGCCCGTCCACCTCCATGACGAACGACTCACCACCGTCACGGCGGAACGGGCACTGCGCGAGGGCGGGGTGCGGGGACGGGACCGCCGCTCGGTCGTCGACAAGATCGCCGCGGCTGTTCTCCTCCAGGGCTGGCTCGATGCACGTGCGGGACGCGACGAATGACCGGGGGCCGCGATCCGCTGATCGCAGGGGACTGGGTGCCCGACCCGTGGGACGACGTGACGGTGCTGTCAGAGGACTCCACCGAGGTCGTGTCACCCGGCGGTGACCCGCTGCGCGGACCCGCGCGTCATCTCGTGGTGGTGCTGGTGGCGACGCTCCTGCTGCTCGGAGGGGGAGCCCTGTGGGTGGTGCACCAACTGAACCCGGGCGTCGACTCGAGGGCGGCGGTGACCTTCACCGTGAACGAGGGTGACTCCCTCGAGTCCGTGGCGGCGCGGCTCGACGATGCGGGGATCATCGAGAACAGGACCCTCTTCCGCTGGTACGCGCGCACCAGGGGCGGGATCGCACTCCTGCCCGGCTACTACGCACTGCGTCCGGGGGACTCCGCCGGCAACATCGTGGATGCTCTTTCCACCCCGCCGGACCAGACTTTCGTGAAGGTCACCTTCCCCGAGGGCTACACCGTGGCCCAGATGGCCGGGAGGCTCGTGGAGCGGATCACCTACATGTCAACGGATGACTTCGTCTCTGCGTCGGGTGACGGAAGTGTCGTGTCGACCCTCGCGCCCGAGGGGGTCACTTCCATGGAGGGTCTCCTGTTCCCCGACACGTACCAGGTGTCCGGTGACGACACGGAGGCGCGCGTGGTGGGGCGTCTCGCCCAGATGATGGAGCGTGTCGCGCGGCAGGAGAAGCTCGGATCCGGGGCGAAGCTCCTCGGGTTGTCGCCGTACGAGGTGCTGACCGTCGCATCGATGGTGGAGAAGGAGGCCAAGACCGACGAGGACCGTCCGAAGATCGCCCGGGTGATCTACAACCGTCTCGCCCGCGGGATGAAGCTCGAGATCGACGCCACGCTTCTGTACGGCGCGGACCCTGGGGCGTCGTTCGCGGACCTGAAGGCGGTGGACGGGCCCTACAACACCTACTCACGCAAGGGTCTGCCGCCCACCCCGATCGCGAACCCCGGACGGGCGTCGATACGGGCGGCTCTCGCGCCCGCCCCGCCGCCGACGGCCGACGACGAGGCGTGCCGCACGCTGCCGAAGGGCACGAAGTGTGAGTACCTGTACTACGTGCTCTCCGATGCAGTGGGCGGTCACACGTTCGCCACCACGTACGAACAGCATCTCGCCAACATCGAGACGTCGCGGGCGGCGGGGATCCTCCCGTGAGCGCCCGCGCGTCGGTCATCGGCCACCCCGTGGTGCAGAGTCTCTCCCCAGTGATGCACGGTGCATCCTTCAGGGAACTGGGTGTGGACTGGACGTACGACGCCGTCGACTGCACGGTCGAGGAGCTCGGCACGTTCATCGCCGGAGTGCGGTCGGGGAGCCATGCAGGGCTCTCCGTCACGATGCCGTTGAAGGAGGCGATCGTGCCGTTGCTCGACCGTCTCGATGCCAACGCAACTGTTCTCGGCGCGGTGAACTGTGTGTCGGTCCGCGGGGGGACGCTCGTCGGGCACAACACCGACGGTGACGGATGCGCCGACGCGCTCGAGAACGAGGCCGGTGCGGTGCTCGCCGGTGCACGCGCGGTCGTCCTGGGTGCCGGGGGAACGGCCCGCTCGGTGGTCACCGCGTTGGCGCGGAGGGGTGCGTCGGTGCGGGTGGTCAACCGCACGCCCGCAAGAGCGGACGAGGTTGTCTCCGTTGCCCGCCGCGCCCTCGGAGGGGATGTCGACATCGTGACGGGTTCGATGTCGGACATAGGCCGCGCCTCCGTTCTCGTGAACACGACCTCGGTGGGGATGAACTCGGACGACTCACCGGTGGAGCCCGGGGAACTCCACGGGGGCCTGGTGGTTCTCGATGCGGTGTACTCGCCGATCGACACGGCCCTGTTGCGGTCGGCCCGGGCGGCCGGGGCACGGACCGTCGACGGTCTCTGGATGCTCGTCCACCAGGCGAGGCACCAGCAGCTGCTGTGGTTCGGCCGTTGCGCCCCCGCTGCGTTGATGCGGTCGGAATCCGAGAGGGAACTCGATCGACGGCGCAAGTAGCCTTCTGGCGTGCTCCGCTACCTCACCGCCGGTGAATCACACGGTCGCGCCCTCACGGTGATCGTGGAGGGCCTCCCGGCCGGTCTCCCCGTGGTTGCCTCCGACATCGAGAACGAGCTCGCCAGGCGCCGGCTCGGGTACGGCCGCGGGCCGCGACAGCGTTTCGAGGAGGACAGGATCACCCTCGTCGGGGGGATCCGTCACGGCAGGACCCTGGGTTCGCCGGTGGCGATCGAGATCCAGAACTCCGAGTGGTTCCGCAGCGACAAGTGGCATGCCGAGATGTCCCCGGAACCGGGGCACACCGAGGCAGCGCTCACCCAGCCCCGGCCCGGTCACGCCGATCTCGTCGGGATGCAGAAATACGGCTTCACCGATGCCCGCGACGTTCTCGAGCGGGCGAGTGCGCGGGAGACCGCCGCGCGCGTCGCGGCAGGGGCGCTCGCGAAGCTCCTCCTGTCCCACCTCGGCACGGGCGTACTGTCGCACGTGGTGCAGATGGGCGCGGCCCGCGTGCCGGCCGGGACCCTGCCGCACATGGCTGATCTAGCACTCATCGACGCGAACGAGGTGCGTTGCGCCGATACGGCGGCCTCCGAGGCCATGATCGCCGAGATCAAGGCAGCGGCACGCGAGGGGGACAGCCTCGGCGGGGTCGTCGAGGTCGTGGCCCACGGCGTGCCGCTCGGACTCGGCAGCCACGTTCACTGGGACCGCAAGATCGACGGTCTCATCGCGCAGGCGGTGATGAGCATCCAGGCCGTGAAGGGTGTCGAGATCGGCGACGGGTTCGTCACGGCGGGCCTTCGGGGCAGCCAGGCGCACGACCCCATCGTGTGGGATGCGGACGCGAACGAGTACCGCCGCGAGGGTCACCGGTCGGGCGGAACCGAGGGCGGGATCACCACGGGCGAGCCCCTCATCGTGCGTGCCGCGATGAAGCCGCTCGCCACCCTCAACCGGCCCACCCTGAAGACTGTCGACACGGTGACCAAGGAGGAGACCGTGAGCTTCAAGGAGCGCACGGATGTCACCGCGGTGCCGGCACTCGGCGTGATCGTGGAGACCATGGTCGCTCTCGTGCTCGCCGGCGAGGCGCAGCGGAAGTTCGGCGGTGACTCTCTCGCGGAGTTCGTGCGCAACGCCCACGGCTTCCGCAACCAGCTGAAGTGAACGAGGGGAGCCGGCCCGGCCCCCGCCACACCGTGCTGGTCGGTCTGATGGGCTCGGGCAAGACCTCCGTGGGACGACGCATCGCCGGGGCATCACTTCCGTTCGTCGACACCGATGCCGAGATCGAGAGGAAGGAGGGACGTTCCGTGCGCGACATCTTCGCCGCCGACGGCGAGCCCGCGTTCCGCGCCCTCGAGGAGGACGCAGTGGCTGCCAGTCTCGCCGCCGCTGCGGCGAGCGTCATCGCCACCGGTGGCGGGGCGATGGAGAGTGCCGCCACACGGATGCTGGTGAACCGCGCACGCGCCGACGGCAGGGCACTCGTCGTGTGGCTCAGGGCGGAGCCGGCAGAGCTCGCGTCGAGGGTGGGCAGGTCGACGCACCGGCCGCTGCTCGACGGTGACCCAGCGGGCCGCCTGGGGGAGCTGGCCGTCGCACGTGCGGCGAACTACTCCGCCGTCGCCGACCTGGTCGTCGACACCGACGGCCTCTCCCCGGCCGAGGTCGCAGAGAGAGTGCGCGTTGCGCTGCACGTGGCGGGCCAAGATGGAGGAGTCGGAAACGGAGCGCACGGATGAGTGAGATGCACACGGTCACGGTGCGCACGCCCGACCGCACGTACCCGGTGTTCGTCGGGCCGGGGGCACGGCAGTCACTGGCCACGGTTCTCCCCGACGGGGTGCGCCGGGTTGCCGTCGTCACCCAGGAGGGCATCCCGTCCGCGATGGTCCCCGGGTTCGACGGCCCCGAAGTGCACCTTCACACGATCGGCGCGGGGGAGGAGCACAAGTCGCTCGCCACGGTGGAGCGTCTCTGCCGCGAGTTCTCCCGCAACGGCATGACCCGTGCGGACGTCGTGGTGGGCGTGGGCGGCGGCATGGTCACCGACGTCGCAGGGTTCACCGCCGCGTCCTACCACCGGGGCATCGCCGTGATGCACGTGGCGACGAGCCTGCTCGGCATGATCGATGCCGCGGTCGGCGGGAAGACAGGCGTGAACATCCCCGAGGGCAAGAACCTCATCGGCGCCTTCTGGCAGCCGAGCGCGGTTGCCTGCGACACCGACGCCCTCGACACACTGCCCGCGCGCGAGATGCGGTGCGGGACGGGCGAGATGGCCAAGTACCACTTCATCGCGCGCGAGGACCTCTCGTCGCTCGGTCTCGTTGCCCGCATCGCGCGGTCGGTCGAGATAAAGGCGGCGATAGTGGAGGCCGACGAGCGGGAGTCCGGCGAGCGCGCCCTCCTGAACTACGGGCACACGCTCGGTCATGCCCTGGAGACCGTCACCGGTTATGCCGTCGCGCACGGTGAGGCCGTTGCGTTCGGGCTGCTGTATGCCGCCCATCTCGCGCGGGTGCTCGGCCGCATCGACGACGCACGGGTGGAGGACCACTACGGGGTCGTGCGCGATGTGTACGGCCTGTCCACCGCGGCCCCCGATGTGGACTTCGCCGGTCTTCTCGCCGAGATGCGCCGCGACAAGAAGGCGGTGTCGTCACTCACCTTCGTGCTCGACTCGCCGTCGGGTCTCGCCGTGGTTCCCGGGGTCGATGAGTCCGCGGCCGCCCGGGCCTGGGACGAGTACCGCGCCGCAAACCCCTGAGACGATGTGACCTGCGCGGCTACGGTGAGCACATGAGCGAACCCGCCGTTCTCGTCATCCACGGGCCGAACCTGAACCTCCTCGGAACGCGCGAGCCGGCAACGTACGGCACCTCGACGGTCGATGATCATGTCGCATCGGTGCAATCGGTGCTCGGGTCTGCGGGGTGGAGAGTCGACTCATTCGTCTCGAACTCGGAGTCCGAGGTGGTGGGGGCCGTGCAGGGGGCCGCGGGCACGTACGACGCCATCGTGATCAACGCCGGTGCACTCACCCATTACTCGTGGGCACTGCACGATGCCATGCGTGCCTACGGGGGCACCAAGATCGAGGTGCACATCTCGAACCCCGCCGCGCGCGAGCCGTTCCGCCACGTGAGCGTGCTGGCGCCGGTCGTGCACGGCTCGATCGCCGGTTTCGCGGGGCTCGGGTACGAGCTCGCCGCACGTGCGGTGCTGGCCCGTCATGCCTGAGGTGTCCCGTGCGTTGCGGGCGGCGGCCTGCATGCGGACCGACTGGTTCCTCGTCACGGCACACGACGACACGAGGTGGTTGACCGGTTTCTCGGGCAGCACCTCCACGGCACTGCTCTCCTCAGCCGGTGAGCTCCACCTGCTGGTCGACGGTCGCTATCACGGGAGAGCGACGGACGAGGCACTCTCGGCGGGTGCGGAGGTCACTGTCCACCGGGTGTCGGCACGCACGGAGGTCGCACAGACCGTGCAGCGGATTGTGGGTGGGTCAGTCGTCGGTGTCGACCCTGCGGCGGTCACCGTGGCAGTCCATGATGAATTCGCTGCCGCCGTGCGGCTCGAGAGGTCCCCGTCACCGTGCAGGGAGCCCCGTCGGGTGAAGGACCCGCGCGAGACGGAGCTGATCTCACGGTGCGCCTCGATCGCGGGTGATGCGCTGGTCGCGGTTGTCGCGGAGGGATTGGCCGGTGACACGGAGAGGGGAGTGCGCCTGAGGCTCGATGCCGCGATGCTCGCGATGGGGGCAGATGATGTGTCGTTCCCGACCATCGTCGCATCGGGCCCGAACGGTGCGCGACCGCATCATGAACCGTCGGACCGCACGATCGCCGCGGGGGACATGGTGGTCATCGACATGGGGGCGGCAATCGACGGCTACCGCTCCGACATGACACGCACGGTGAGAGTGGGCGAGGTGTCCGGGGAGCTCGGGCGGATGTGGGGGATCGTGCGGGAGGCACAGCAGGCAGGTCTCCACACCGTGCGGGCCGGGATCCCGGGCCGGGCCGTCGACGCCGCGGTGCGGGAAGTGTTCGCCGCTCACGGCGTGGAACACGAGTACCTGCACGGAACCGGTCACGGCGTCGGACTCGTCATCCACGAGCAGCCGATTCTCGGGCCGTCGTGCGATGTCGAACTGCTGGAAGGCGAGGTGGTGACCGTGGAGCCCGGCCTCTATCGTGGAGGGACCGGCGGGGTCCGCATCGAGGACCTGGTCGTGGTGACCGGAACAGGTTGCCGAATCCTCACCGGAACCCCCAAGGAACTGTCATGCCCGCCATCAGCACCAACGACCTGAAGAACGGAATCACCCTCGAGCTCGACAACGGGCTCTTCACGGTGATCGAGTTCCAGCACGTGAAGCCCGGGAAGGGCGGCGCGTTCGTGCGCACCAAGCTGAGGAACATGCGCAACGGGAACGTCTTCGAGAAGACCTTCAACGCCGGCATCAAGGTCGAGCAGGCCATCCTCGAGAAGCGCGACATGCAGTTCCTCTACAAGGACGGCTCCGACTTCGTGTTCATGGACACCGATTCCTACGAGCAGACGCACGTCGCCCCTGCCGCTCTCGGCGATGCGGCCGACTACATGGTGGAGTCCGCGGTGGCAATCATCGCCACCTACCAGGGCGAGATCGTGTCGGTCGAGATCCCGGCGTCGGTGGAACTCGCCGTCACCGAGACCGAGCCGGGCGTGCAGGGGGACAGGGTGTCCGGCGCACGCAAGCCGGCAACCCTGGAGACCGGCAAGGTGATCCAGGTGCCTCTTTTCGTGAACACCGGCGACAGGGTCAAGGTCGACACCCGCTCCGGCGACTACATCACCCGCGTCTGATGTCCGGCGGGGACGGCGGCTCGCGTCGGGACGACGCGAGGAGCGAGGCGCGCGAGCAGGCCGTGATGCTCCTCTACGAGGCGGAACAGCGCACCGTCGCACCGGGGGTCCTGCTGGACGAGCGTTCCGTGGCCCACGGCGAGCTGACAGGTCTTCTCGTGCGCGGTGTGGAGGCCGCCTCCACGGGCATCGACGAGGTGATCGCGGCCCACAGCCGGGGCTGGACCGTGGAGCGGATGCCGGCCCTCGACAGGGCCATCCTCAGGGTGGGCGTGTTCGAGTTGCGCGAGCGCGCCGACGTGCCGACGGCCGTCGTCATCGACGAGGCGGTCAGGCTTGCCAAGCGCTTCTCCACCGATGACTCGGGAAGGTTCGTGAACGGCGTGCTCGCCGCGGTGGCGCGGGCCACGAGAACAGACGGACCCTGATGCAGGTGCTGCGGCGCGCCCGTGCCGTGCGGCCGCAGGGTGCGACCGTCGCGGTGGTCGTCATGGCCGTTGCGCACGCGGTGTGGACGACCCTGCTGCAGTGGGACATCCACAACGGTCTCGGTACCTCCTCGTACGACGTCGGCCTGTACGACCAGGGCGTCTGGCTGCTCTCGCGGTTCGAGGCCCCGTTCGTCACCCTGATGGGGCGCAATCTCCTCGGGGACCATGCCTCCATCGTGATGTTCCTCGTCGTTCCCCTGTACTGGATCGTGCCGGGAACCGGGACGCTCCTTGCCCTGCAGGCGGTGGTGATCGCCGCAGGAGCGGTGCCCGTCTACTTCTTCTCGCGCAGGCTGCTCGACAGCGGCGGTCTCGGTGTGCTGATGGCGGCTGCGTGGCTGCTCCATCCCGCGGTGAACGGGACGAACCTCGAGAACTTCCATCCCGACTCGTTCCTCGGCCTGTTCCTTCCGCTTGCCCTGTGGGCACTGCTCGAGAGGCGCTGGCGGCTGTACGTCGTTGCGGTGGTCCTGTGCGCCTCGGTGAAGGAGGACGTGTCGCTCGTTCTCGTGCCGCTCGGGCTGCTCGTTGCGCTGCGCGGTGACCGCCGCCGGGGTCTCCTGACGGCGGCCGGCGCCGTGGCCGCGAGCCTTGCCGGCATGTTCCTGCTGATGAAGCCACTGATCGGCGTCCCCACCCGCAACGCATGGCGCATCCCCTTCGGCGGGCCGGGCGGGTTCGTCAAGACGGTGTTCACGGATCCCCTGAGCGTGTGGCGGCACCTCACGAGCGAGGAGCGGCCTTTCTATCTATGGCAGATGATGGCGCCGTTCGGCTTCGTGTTCGTGCTGGCCCCGGAGATCGCGATGGTGAGCGCGCTCGTGCTCGCCGCGAACGTGGTCAGCACCTTCTGGTACCAGTTCCACGTGGGGTACCACTACTCGCTCGTGGCCGTGCCCGCGCTGCTCTTTGCCACGGCGGTCGGGCTCTCCCGCGTGAAGCAGGACTCCCGGCCCGTTGCGGCGGCGATAGTGGCCATGTGCACGCTGGTGTCGGCGTACTCGTGGACACCGCTCCCCGGTGCGCGCAACGACATTCCCCACTGGCCCGCCGGACACCCGGTTGCCGTCGCCGCACGCGACATCATCGACGAGGTCCCCCGCGACGCGGCGATCTCGGTGTTCCACTCGCTCGCCCCCCACATGGCCCACCGGGTGCACGTGTACCAGTTCCCGAACCCCTTCAGGGTGGTGCTCTACGGCACCGACATCTCGCTCGAGGGCACGCGGGACCCGCGGGCTGACCTTGTGGAGTACGTGGTGCTGCCCCTCCGGATGGACGAACAGATGGCCAAGGACTGGGCGATGATCGCAGGGGATTTCGACACCGTCGCCCGCAACGAGCACTGGGGGGTGTGGAAACGCCGCGGCATGTCGCCCTGACCCCGTCGACCGTGTATCCTGACCGACGACCGTGAAGCGGGTCCTGTGAGGCCCGTACGGAAGGAACAACATGGATCACATCCGGAGGAACGCGCGCCCCTGCACAGGGGCTTTTTTCTTGCCCGGTTCCGGAATGGTGGGTGCCTGACCGTGTCACAGCACACCGTCCCGTCGCGGTCCCCGGATGTCCGCGCCACGCGGATCCTCTCTGCCGATGACGTGAGGAGGGCGCTCCTGCGCATCGCACACGAAGTGTCCGAGCGCAACCCCGGGCTCGAGCGTGTCGTCGTGGTGGGAATGCAGTCCGGCGGCGTCCGACTCTCGCGGGAGATCGCGGCCAATCTCTCGGGCCTGAACGGCGGGGTCGCGGTTCCTCACGGTGTGCTCGATGTCTCGATGTACCGCGACGACATCAGCCTCCGGCCCGTGGTCCCCTCCGCCCCCTCCGACATCCCGGTCGACCTAACGGGGGCGACTGTGGTGCTGGTGGACGACGTGCTCTTCACGGGCCGCACAGTGAGGGCCGCACTCGAGGCCCTGAACGACCACGGTCGCCCCCGCGCCGTCCAGCTCGCGGTCATGGTCGACAGGGGCCACCGCGAGCTGCCGATCCGGCCCGACTATGTCGGCAAGAACGTGCCGACACACATCACCGACGAGGTGGATGTCGGCGAGGACGGTGTCTCGGTGCTCTCCACCGCGGGATCACCCGCATGAAGCACCTCCTCGACACGGCTGACCTCACGGTGGATGAGATCGGGTCGCTCCTCGACGCGTCCGACCACATGACGGCGATCAACGCCCGCCCGGTGCCGAAGGTGCCCGCACTGCGAGGCCGCACGGTGGCCAGTGTGTTCCTCGAGGACTCCACCCGCACCCGGCTCAGTTTCGAGACCGCCGCGCGCCGTCTGTCGGCAGACGTGATGACCTTCAGTGCGTCGACCTCGAGCGTGAACAAGGGGGAGAGCCTGCGCGACACGATCGAGACGCTCGATGCCATGGGGGTTGACGCCTTCGTGGTGCGGCACAAGTCGAGCGGGGTGCCGGCCTCCGTGACGGAATGGACGTCGGCATCCGTGGTGAACGCAGGCGACGGTTGGCACCAGCACCCGACCCAAGGCCTGCTCGATGCCTACACGGTGACGCGCTCTTTCGGCTCGGGCAACTCGATGGCGGCGATGAGCGTCGCAATCGTGGGCGACGTGCGCCACTCGAGGGTCGCGCGCAGCACCGTCGACATCTTCCGGCGGCTCGGTGCAGATGTGGTCCTCGTCGGGCCGGGGACACTGCTCCCCCCGGACGGGCTCGGCTGCCGCACCTGCAACGACCTCGACAGTCTGGTCGGCGAGGTCGACGTGCTGTACATGCTGCGGATGCAGCGGGAGCGGATGGACTCGGCTCTCGTGCCCGACACCACCGAGTACTCGGTGCGGTTCGGCCTGACGGCACAGCGGGCCGCGCGACTGGGACGAGACGCGATCGTGATGCACCCGGGGCCCATGAACCGGGGGGTCGAGATGATGGTCGATCCCGCCGGCCTGCCCGGGTCGAGGATCCTTGCGCAGGTCCGCAACGGTGTCGCGGTGCGGATGGCGGTTCTTTTCACGTTGCTCGGCGGGGCGCCGGGCGGACTCATGGAGGCGCAATGAGCAGGAAACCCGGCGGGCGGAACGGTGGCACGGTGATCAAGGGGGGCACGGTCGTGAACCCCGACGGACTCGAGCGGATCGACGTGCGCATCGTCGACGGTGCCGTCGTCGAGACCGGGGCGGACCTCGAGGGTGATGACATCCTCGAGGCATCCGGCTGCCATGTGTCCTCCGGGTTCGTCGATCTCCACACTCACCTGCGCGAACCCGGTCGCGAGGAGGCCGAGACGATCGAGACCGGCAGCCGGGCGGCTGCCCGCGGCGGCTACACCGCGGTGGTGGCGATGCCGAACACCGAGCCGGCCCAGGACAGCGTGCACGTGGTCGACTTCGTCCGTGAACAGGGCCGCAGGGCCGGGCTCGTGGATGTCCACCCGGCGGGGTGCATCACGGTCGGTCGACAGGGTGCGCAGCTCGCACCCTTCGCCTCGCTGGCGGCTGCGGGTGTGCGCATCTTCACGGATGACGGGAACGGGGTGCAGGACCCGCTGGTGATGAGGCGGGCACTCGAGTACGCACGCGACCTCGACATCGTGCTGGCGCAGCACTGCGAGGTTGCCAGGCTCACCGAGGGCGCAGTGATGCACGAGGGTTCGTGCTGCTCCTCCATGGGTGTCCCCGGTTGGCCCGCACTCGCGGAGGAGCTGATGCTCCACCGCGACATCGAACTCGTGCGGCTCACCGGGGCACGGATGCACTTCCTCCATCTGTCCACTGCAGGCAGTGTGGAGCTGGTCCGGCGTGCCAAGAACGACGGCCTGCCCGTGACGGCCGAGGTCGCGCCGCACCATCTGTCCCTCACTGAGGAACTGCTCACCGGGTACGACGCCGTCTTCAAGGTGAACCCCCCGCTGCGCACGGCCGCAGACATCGAGGCGCTGAAGGCCGGCGTTGCCGACGGGACGATTGACGCCCTGGCAACCGACCACGCCCCGCATCCCGGACGTCTGAAGGAGCTGCCGCTCGACCAGGCCCCGCCCGGCATGCTCGGCCTCGAGACCGCTCTCGGCGTGCTCATCACGGCTGCACGCCCTTCTCCGCAGAGGATCGCCGAACTGCTGTCGTGGAACCCGGCCCGTATCGCGGGGGTGGCCGACCGGCACGGGCGTCCCGTGAGGGCGGGGGAGCCGGCGAACATCTGCGTGTGGAACGCCGACTCAGTGTGGTCGGTGTCCCGTGACGACACGGCGAGCCGGAGCCGCAACAACCCGTACCACGGGATGGAACTGCGCGGCCGGCCCGTGCACACGCTGCACGACGGTGTCGTCACCGTCCGGAACGGGGAGGCCCAGAAGTGACGTCGACCATCATCCAATCCGCACTCGTCCTGGAGGACGGTTCCGTCTTCGAGGGTGAGGCAATCGGCCACGTGCCCGCATCAGGTGTGGCGTCGGGCGAGGTCGTGTTCAACACCACCATGACCGGTTACCAGGAGGTCGTCACCGACCCCTCGTACGCGGGCCAGATCATCACGTTCACCACGTCCCACATCGGCAACTACGGCGTCACCCCCGCCGACAACGAGTCCCGCGGCAGCTTCGCGCGCGGTGTGATCGTGCGCGACCTCGCCCGGCGACGCAGCAACTGGCGCGCGACCGACGACCTCGACTCCTTCCTCACCGCATCGCTGCTCCCCGGCATCGCAGGGATAGACACGCGACGTCTCACGCGCCTCCTCCGCGACGCCGGTTCGCTGCGCGGCGCCTTCGGCACTGCGGGAGAGGCGACGCTCCTCGCGGCTGCGCGGGAGGAACGGGGCACATCCGGTGTCGACCTCGTCGCTGAGGTCACCACCGACCGTCCGTACGACGTCGCGGGCGGCCGTTTCTCGGTGGTTGCGTACGACTTCGGCATCAAGTCCACGATCCTCCGCTGCCTCTCCGACATCGCGCGGGTCACCGTGGTCCCGGCATCGATGCCGGCCGCGGAGGTGCTCGCCATGTCGCCCGACGGAGTGTTCCTGTCCAACGGCCCGGGTGACCCCGGGATGGTGTCGGGCGCAACGGACAGCATCCGGGCGATAGTCGAGGCGGGGGTGCCGACATTCGGGATCTGCCTCGGTCACCAGCTTCTCTCACGCGCGTTCGGGGGTCACACCTACAAGCTGCCGTTCGGCCACCACGGGGGGAACCATCCCGTGCGTGAGATCGACACCGGGAAGGTGGAGATCACCAGCCAGAACCACAACTTCTGCGTCGACGCGGACTCCCTCGCCGGTACCGCGGAGATCACGCACGTGAACCTGAACGACAGCACCAACGAGGGCATGAGGCTCCCCGGTCACCGTGCGTTCAGCGTGCAGTACCACCCCGAGGCCGGCCCCGGTCCGCATGACAGCCGTTACCTGTTCGCGCGATTCGCAGAGATGATGGAGAAGAACTGATGCCACGCAGAGATGACATCCACAACATCCTGATCATCGGCTCGGGGCCGATCGTGATCGGCCAGGCGTGCGAGTTCGACTACTCGGGAACGCAGGCATGCCGGGTGCTGCGTTCCGAGGGGTACAGGGTGGTTCT
>JBMUAQ010000051.1:0-13826 GCA_049454855.1 Ilumatobacteraceae bacterium | reverse complement strand
GAGCACGATCTCCTTCTCGCGCTCCATCTGCGGGTAGTCGACGTGCAGGAGCAGGCAACGGCGTTTGAGAGCCTCTGACAGCTCGCGCGTGTTGTTGGAGGTGAGGAACACCAGCGGCACCTGACGGGCCGTGATGGTGCCGAGCTCGGGAATGGACACCTGGTACTCGGACAGGATCTCGAGGAGCAGCGCCTCGGTCTCCACCTCGACGCGGTCGACCTCGTCGATGAGCAGCACCACCGGCTCCTCGGCCGTGATGGCCTCGAGCAGCGGACGGGTCAGCAGGAACTCCTTGCCGAAGATGTCGTCATGGATCTCCGACCAGCCCTCCGAACCCTTGTCGGCCTGGATGCGCAGCAGCTGCTTCTTGTAGTTCCACTCATACAGCGCCTTCGACTCGTCGAGGCCCTCGTAGCACTGGAGGCGGATCAGCCTGGCGCCGGTCACCTCGGCGATGGACTTCGCGAGCTGCGTCTTGCCGGTGCCGGCGGGGCCCTCCACGAGGACCGGCTTGCCGAGCCTGTCGGCAAGGAACGCGACGCCTGCGATGCCCTCGTCGGCCAGGTAGTTCACCTTCTTCAGACCGTCGCGGACCTGTTGCACTGATTCGAAGCGTTCACCCATAAGGCCCCCAACCTACTTGGGGCGTGAGTGGCGCGGAGCATCGGAACATCCCCGGGCTCGTCCGCTCATTTAGTCTCGTCCCATGTTCAAGGACACCCTCGTGGTCGCCATCGGCACTGCCGTGTCGCGACTCACGGGCCTGCTGCGGGTCGTGGTGTTCGGGGTGATCATCGGACAGACCGCCCTGGCGGACGCATTCGACGGTGCCAACAACTCCCCCAACGCGATCTACGAGCTGCTGGTGGGCGGACTTCTGTCGGCCAGCCTTGTGCCGCTCTTCACCCGTTTCGCCGAGGACGACGACGAGGAGGCAAAGGACGCCGTGGTGTCGGCGTCCCTCGTCGTTCTCCTCCTCGCCACCATCCTCGCGGTGCTTGCCGCCCCCCTCATATTCCGGCTGTTCTCGCTGCACCCGAGCCCTGCCGTCAACCCCGAGACGTTCAGGCGCGCGGGCACCATGATGTCGCGCATATTTCTCGTGCAGATCTTCTTCTACGGTCTCACCGCGGTCTGCTCGGCTCTGCTGAACTCCCGGCGTCGCTTCTTCGCCGCCGCATGGGCGCCTGCGCTCTCGAACGTGGTGACCATCACTCTGCTGATGCTCATCCCGTTCACCCGCGACGGCACCCCGAAGCTGCAGGACATTTTCAACGACCCGACGTTCTTCTGGCTGTTCACCCTCTCCGCCACGGGCGGGGTGATGGCGATGGGTCTCGTGCTCATCCCCGCGATGAACCGGGCCGGCATCCCGTTCCGATTCAGACCGAACTTCTCCCATCCCGCCGTGCGCACGATGGTGAGTCTCTCCACCTGGACGTTCGGCTTCGTGGTCACCAACCAGATCGCCCTGATCGTGGTGAAGAACCTCGCCCGGCCGGGCAGCGGCAACCAGGACGCGTACTCCAAGGCGTACACCTTCTTCCAGCTGCCCCACGGCCTGCTGGCCATCTCCATCGCCACCACCTTCGTTCCCGAACTGGTGCGGCGCGTGAGGGTCGGTGACCGTGCGGGGTTCCGTGACTGGACCACCTCCGGGGTGCGGTGGATCATGATCCTCACCGTCCCCTCGTCGGTGGCGATGGTGGTGCTGTCGCGGCCGATCGTCTCGTCGCTGCTCGAGCACGGCCACTTCAGCTCGGGCGCGGCGGCCAACACCGCGCGCGCCCTCGCAGGGCTCTCGGTGGGACTCGTGGGCTTCTCCATCTATGTCTTCGCACTGCGCGGGTTCTACGCACACGAGGACACGAGGACCCCGTTCTTCGTGAACGTGTTCGAGAACACCCTGAACATCGTGTTCGCCGCGGTCCTGGTGGGCCGGCACGGCGTGCTGGGCCTCGGTCTCGCGTTCGGCCTCGCCTACATCGTGTCGGCGGTGGTGGTGCTGTGGCTGCTGCACACACGGCACGGGGCCGTGAACTGGGTCGGCATCCGCTTCATCTTCGTGCGCACCGTCGTGTCCGCGGCGGTGATGGGCGCCGCAGTGTGGGGCATCCAGGCCGGCCTCACCGCCCGGTCCGGGTTCACCCGGCTCGCCGAGCTGTTCATGTGCGTGGCCGCCGGTTTCATCGTGTACGTGGCGGGCCTCACCGTGCTGCGCGTGCCCGAGATGCGTGACGCGCGGTCGCTCCTGCCCCGGAGGGCCACCGACGTCGGCTCCGGGGTCTGACCCGCGCCGACGTTGCGACCGGTCTACTGCGACAGAACCACGAGGTCGTCGCGGTGGATCACCACCGAGGGTGAACCCTCCGGCAGCTCGGTGGATCTCCGGCCGAGTGATGCCTCGACCTGTGCACCCGACATGAGGGCGAGACCGCGGGCAACCACGGCCCCGTCGGCCGAGAGGACCGCCACGACGTCGCCCGCCTCGAACGTGCCCTCCACGGCGGTGACACCCGCCGGCAGCAGCGAGGTTCCCCGCGCAACGAGCGCATCGCGCGCACCTGCGTCGACCGTGACCGTTCCGGCCTCCTCTGCCGCGAAGGCGATCCACAGCTTCCGGGCCGGCAGGTCGCGGTCGTGAGGGAGGAACCTGGTGCCCCGCGAAGTGTCGCCCGCAACGGCTGCGAGCACCGCACCGCCGGATGTTGCCTGCGCGATCACGGTGGTGACACCCGACCACGACGCGATGCGTGCCGCGGCGAGCTTCGATGCCATGCCGCCGCTGCCACGGTCGGACCCGCGCGCATCCGCCGTGACGCCGAGCAGCGGGTCGTCTGCCGCCACCACGTCGATCCGCACGGCGGACGAACTGGTACGTGGGTTCTCCGTGTGGAGACCGTCAGTGTCGGTGAGGAGCACGAGCAGGTCGGCCGACACAAGATGGGACACCAGCGCCGACATGTGGTCGTTGTCGCCGTAGCGGATCTCGTCGTTCGCGATCGCGTCGTTCTCGTTGATGATCGGCACGCACCCGTAGTCGAGGAGACGCTGCAGCGTCGACCTTGCGTGGAGGTACTGGCTGCGGTCGACGAAGTCGTGCGGAACGAGCAGCACCTGGGCGGCCACGAGCCCGTGCGCCGACAGCGCGGCGTCGTAGGCGGCCATGAGCCGCGGCTGGCCGATGGCCGAGAGCGCCTGGAGTGACAGCACGTCGGCCGGCCGCCCGTCGAGCCCCATGCCGGCGACACCCGATGCCACGGCGCCGGAGGTGACCAGCAGCACCTGGTGCCCGGCGGCCCGCACGTCGGCGACCTGGTCGACGACGGAACGGATCACATCCAGCCGGATCTGGCCGCGGTCGTCGGTGAGCGACGAGCTGCCGATCTTCACCACCACGCGCATGGACACAGCCTCACACTTCCGGGACGAACTCGAAACTGAATTCGGCGATCCACACCACGTCGCCCTCGCGCACCCCGGCACGGGCCAGCAGTTTGGGCACGCCCAGCTTCGCGAGACGCGCGTCGATGTAGTTCAGGGCTTCCGGGGAGGTGACATCGTTCAGCGCCACCGCCCTCTCCGCCGCGCGGCCGTGCACACGGAACTCGTTCTCGCCCGTCTGCTCCACCCAGGCGTGCTCCGGTTCGGGCCGCATGATGACCGTGGACTCCCCCACCGGCTCCTCGCGACGGGCGCGGTCCACGAGCGTGGCGAGTAGGCCCACCACCCGGCGCACGTTGTGGTGGGTGACCGCCGACATCGACTCGTGCGGCCAGGATTGCATGGTGCCCTCGGTGGCACTGTCGGTCTTGGTGCCCACCACGAGACTCGGACGCTCCAGCAGTTCGGGGCGGTAGTTGCCCAGCTCGCGCTGCAGGATCTCCAGCTGCTCGAGGGGTGCGATGCCGTCGGGTTCGGAGAGGTCGATGAGGTAGCACAGGGCCCGCGCACGCTCCACATGGCGCAGGAACTGCAGGCCCAGCCCGCGGCCCTCACTGGCGCCCTCGATGAGGCCGGGGATGTCTGCCATCACGAACTCGGTGGCGTCGTCCACGCGCACCACACCGAGGTGCGGCTCGAGGGTGGTGAAGGGGTAGTTCGCCACCTTCGGCTTCGCCGCCGACACGGTGCTGATGAACGTGCTCTTGCCCGCGTTCGGGAACCCCACCAGCGCAACGTCGGCCATCAGCTTCAGCTCGAGCAGCAGCCACCGTTCGGCACCCTGTTCGCCCTGCTCGGCGAACGACGGCGCACGCCGCAGGTTGTTCAGGAACCGTGCGTTGCCGCGGCCGCCGCGGCCGCCGCGGGCCGCCAGCCAGCGGTCACCGTGACTCACGAGGTCGGCCAGCAGCTCCCCCGTGTACATGTCGCGCGCCACGGTGCCCTCGGGAACCCGGACCTCGAGATCCTCCCCGCGCCGGCCGTGGAGATCCTTGCCCTTGCCGTGCACGCCGTTGCCGGCGCGGCGGTGCGGATGGTCGCGGAACGCGAGCAGCGACGCCACGTTGCGGTCGGCCACCAGCCACACGTCACCGCCCTTGCCCCCGTCACCGCCGTTCGGACCGCCGAAGGCCACGGGCCCCTCACGGCGGAAGCTCACGCAACCCGCGCCGCCGTCCCCTCCGCGGACGTTCAACTGTGCTTCGTCGACGAACGCGCTCATAGGGACCATCGAAGGCTACCCGTGGGCCCGTTGGGCGTCGGTGAGCCTCCGACCGCGGGACACACCGTTCACATACGCTCTGCATGATGAAGGTTCCCCCCGGCACCGAACCCGACAGAACGGACCGCAGCGACACATGGGTGTCCACCATGAGCGGCAACACCGGACCCGGCATCACCTTCGCCCACGCAGACTCATGGGCGGGCACGGGAACCCGCGAGATCGCCGACCGCATGGAGCGGGAGGCGGGAATGCCCGGCGAGCTCGCCCCGCTCGCCACGCGTTCCACCGGTGCCGGCAACCGGGCAGTTGCCGAGGACCCCGACGAGTTCCGCACCTGTTTCGAGCGCGACCGTGACCGCATCCTCCACGCGGCCTCGTTCCGTCGGCTGGCAGGCAAGACCCAGGTGTTCGTGTTCCCCGACGACCACCAGCGCACGCGCCTCACCCACGCCCTCGAGGTGGCCCAGATCGCGGTGTCGGTGGCGCGGGTGCTGCGACTGAACGTTGCACTCGCCGAGGCAATCGCCCTCGGTCACGACTGCGGACACGGGCCGGGCGGCCACGCCTCCGAGGATGCGCTCGCACCGTACGTGCCGGGCGGATACGACCACGCGGTGTGGGGCGCGGACGTCGCCCTCGCACAACTGAACCTGTGCACCGAGACGCTGGACGGCATCCGCAACCACAGCTGGTCGCGCCCCGCCCCGTCCACCCCCGAGGCCGAGGTGGTCAGCTGGGCCGACCGCATCGCGTACGTGTGCCACGACTTCGAGGACGCCGTGGACGCGGGGGTGGTCACCGCGGCGGAGCTCCCCCCTGTCGTCAGGAAGCGCTGCGGAACCGCCCGCCGCGAGCAACTCGGTGCGTTCGTCAACGGAATGATCGAGGCAACCGCGCACACCGGCCGCATCGGCATGGTGCCCGACACCGCAGAGGCACTCGCCGAGTTCCGGCGTTTCAACTACGAGTCCATCTACAACAGGCCCGAGTCACGCGCGCAGGCCGACGCCGTGATCTCCATGCTGCGCGCACTCGTCGACCGCTACGTCGAGCAGCCGTGGCTTCTTCCCTCGCATGCGGAGAACCCGTTCGACCCCGGCACCGACACCGCGGCCCACGAGGCAGTGGCGTACGTGGGCGGCATGACCGACCGTTTCGCGTGCAAACAGGCCGTGCAGCTGCTGGGCTGGCCCGAGCACAGGCTGCCGAGGGGCATCGACACTCTTCTGGCGCGCTAGGGCGCCTCGCTCAGCCGGCGAAGTCGATCTTCCCCGGCGACTTCACGATCTTTGATCCTGATGCCGCGGACTGTCGGTACGTGTTCCAGCCCCAGCACTTCACGGTGTTGCCCACGGTGGAACCTGCGGTTCCGCCCCCCTGCACCACGCACGCACGGTCGGTCAGCGCCCGCCGCAATCGCTGATGCCGCGCCGCGGAGACCGGCGACCGTCTTCGGCACGGGTGACTTGGTGAGCTTCGTCGTGATGCCGAACTGCTTGCGGCGGTTGTCGCCCCAGCACTTCACCGACTTGTCGTCGAGAACGGCACACGTGTGGTTGGCACCGGCCGCGATGTCCACTGCAGGACGCCCGAGCCTCACCGTCCGCGGCCTGTCCGCATCAGGCAACCCGGAGTGGTACTTGGTGCCTCCCCAGCACTGGACCCGCTTTGCCGAGTCGAGGGCGCAGGAGTGCACGGCGCCCAGAACCACCTTCACGGGTTCGAACGTGCCGGCGGCACCGACCCCGGGCGACGCCACCGTGAACACCACCGTTCCCAGGAAGGTGAGAACGGCGGCAAACTATGCGAGTCGTTTCATCGGACCGACACTAGTTAATGGATCCCCGCCCGATTTCGGAACCTCGACGCGGGCGGCGCGTCAGGCGACGGGGACGACGTCGACGACCTTGCGCCCGCGGCGTTCGCCGAACTTCACCGAGCCGTCGCACAGTGCGAACAGAGTGTCGTCCTTGCCGATTCCCACGTTCTTGCCGGGGTGGGTCTTGGTGCCACGCTGGCGGATGATGATGGTGCCGGCCGTGATGGCGGTGCCGTCGAACACCTTCACGCCGAGGCGCTGTGCATTCGAGTCACGACCGTTGCGGGTTGACCCGCCGCCCTTTGTCTTTGACATGGTGGTTCAGCCTTTCGCGATGGAGGTGATCTCGACGACCGAGTACTGCTGGCGGTGGCCGTAGCGGCGGCGCTGGTTGGTGCGGCGCTTGTAGGTGAAGCCGCGGATCTTGTCGCCCTTCGCCGTGCCGATGACACGACCCTTCACGGAGGCACCCTTCAGCTGCTCGGGGGTGGAGAGGACGGTGGAGCCGTCGACCACGAGGACGGGTGTGAGAGACACCTCGGTGCCGTCGTCGACACCGAGAAGTTCGAGCCGGACCTGCTGGCCCTGGGCCACCTTCTCCTGCTTGCCACCGGAAGCGATCACTGCGTACATAGCGGTTTCCCACCCTACCTGCCGTTTCGGGCACGGACAATCGCCCCCGGGCCCCGCCCCCGGACCGTCGGCACAGTGCGCCCGGGGTCAGTCCAGCAGGCTGAAGTCCACCTTGACGCCCCTGCCCTCGCAGTCGGGGCAGGTCCCGGCGAACTCGGTGAGGAGCCCCTCGCCGATGCGCTTGCGGGTCATCTCCACGAGGCCGAGCTCAGAGATGTCGAACACCTGGGTGCGGGTCTTGTCCCGCGACAGGGCCTGACGGAAGGAGTCCACCACCTTGCGGCGGTTGTCCTTGATCTCCATGTCGATGAAGTCGATGACGATGATGCCGCCGATGTCGCGGAGCCGAAGCTGGCGGGCGATCTCGTCGGCGGCCTCGAGGTTGTTCTGGAACACGGTGTCCTCGAGGTTGCTCTTGCCCACGTTCTTGCCGGTGTTCACGTCGATCACCGTGAGCGCCTCTGTGTGCTCGATGATCAGCGAGCCGCCGGAGGGCAGCCACACTTTGCGGTCGAGAGCCTTGTGCACCTGCTCGTGCACGTGATGGTGCTCGAAGAGCGAGAGCTCCTCGGCGTCGCGGTCGTAGTAGGTGACACGGTCGGCGAGCTCGGGGTTGAAGTCGGCGACGTAGTTGCGCACCTCCTCGAACAGCTCTCGGTCATCGATCACCACGCCGCGGTAGTCGGCGTTGAACTCCTCGCGGATCACGCGCACCGCCATGTCGGGCTCGCGGTGCAGCAGCGTCGGGCCGGTGGCGGCCTTGGCGGCGTCCTCGACCTTCTTCCACTCGTCCAGCAGGCGCAGCATGTCGGCCTTCAGTTCGTGCTCGGTGGCATGCTCGGCGGCAGTGCGCACGATGACACCGTGCTCGGCCGGCTTCACCCTGTCGAGCACGCTGCGCAGACGACGACGCTCGGCGTCGGGAAGACGCTTCGAGATGCCGTACGTCTTGGAGTTCGGCACCAGCACCACGAAACGTCCCGGCAGCGAGACCTCCTGGGTGAGGCGCGCACCCTTGGCGCCGATCGGGTTCTTCGTGACCTGGCAGAGGATGTTCTGCTTCGCGCGCAGGATGTGCTCGATGCGGGCCTCACCGGCCGGCGTGTCGAGGTCCTCCTTGTCGTACTGCACGTCACCGCGGTACAGCACGGCGTTCTTCGGGGTGGCGATGTCGACGAACGCAGCCTCCATGCCGGGCAGCACGTTCTGGACACGACCGAGATAGATGTTGCCGTGGATCTGGCTGATGTCGTCGGCCGGTCGGCTGACGTAGTGCTCGATCAGTGCGCGGCCCTCGAGAACGGCAACCTGCGTGACACCCTCGCGCACCTGGACGCACATGAGGTACCGGCCGAGCGGACGTCCGTCGCGCTCGCGACCGCGGCGGCGCTCGATGATCTCGGCCTCGATCTCCTCCTGGGTGCGGCCCTGGCGCTGCGGCGAGCTGCCACCGCCGTCCCCCTGCCTCGAGCGACCGCGGCCACCGCGGCGTCGACGGCGGCCCTTGCCGTCGCCCTGCTTGTTGCCGTCACCGGAGCCCTGCTTCTTCGTCTCCGCCTGCTTGGGCGGGGCGGGCCGGGTGTCGCCGATCTGGGGCTTGCGCACGAGTGCACGCTCGGCCACGGCGGGGTCGGAGATCTTCCCCTCCGCCGGCGGGTCGGGCAGTTCCTGCGGGTTGCGACCGGCCCCCGGGGCGTCGGGCCGCTGGTTCTGCTCGCCCTGGGGCTTCTTGTGGTTGCGACCGCCACGGCTGCCGCGACGGCGCTTCTTCGGGCCTCCCAGGCCGGACTGCTCACCGGACTGCCAGCCGGCGTGTTCGGTTCGGTCGGAGGGGGTCCCGGCGCCCGTGGGCTGGGAGGGGCCTGCGTTGTCCATCGATTGTTCCTTTGTCTGTCGCGCCCGGCTGGGGCGCGCCATGAAGCGATCAGAGGGCTGGCGCGGGGGCGCCGCCGGGCCGTGAAGCCTGTGGAAATGCTAGCCCTGGGCTCAGCGGAAACGGCGCATGTGGACGCTCTGGACGAGGCCCACCATCATGGCGAAGGCCACCGTGTGGGATCCCCCGTAGGACAGAAACGGCAGGGGCACCCCCGAAACCGGGGTGATGCCCATGGTCATGCCGATGTTCTGGAACGACTGCCAGAGGATCATGGTGAACACCCCGGCACACACCAGGAGCCCGAGCCGGTCGTTCGCCATCCGGGCGATGCGGTAGACCCGCCACAGCACCACCCCGAACAGGAAGAGCACGAGCGAGCACCCGACCATCCCGAACTGCTCCCCCAGGGCCGAGAACACGAAATCGGTCGACTGCACGGGGATGAAACGACCGTTCGTGAGCGGACCCTCGAGGTAGCCCTTCCCGAAGAAGCCCCCGGTGGCGACCGCACGCTTGGCGAAACGCACCTGGGTGACCAGGTTCTGCAGCTCGGCGGACTCGGAGTTCTGCTGGAGGAACGCGGTGATGCGCCGCAGCTGGTACGAGCGCACGGCGCCGGACATCACCCCGGCCGCCGCCGACACGATGCCGAGACCCGTCACGAGCGCCACGTACTTCACCTGTGCACCCGCAACGAGCAGGACACCCATGGCGCACGCCACGAGGACCGACGCCGAGCCGAGGTCGGGTTCGACGAGAACGAGCAACGCGGGTGCACCCACGATGATGAGCGACTGGATGAGCTTCTCGTACGACACGGTCTGTGAGTAGTCGTCGGCCAGGAACCCGGCGAGCATCAGCAACACCGTGAACTTCGCGAGCTCGGACGGCTGCACCGAGATCGGGCCCACGTCGAACGAGAGGCGTGCACCGCCGCTGACGCCCCCGATGACCAGCACCATGACGAGGAGGAACAGAGTGAGTGCGTAGAGAGCGTTCGCGCTCCCCCGCAGCTGCACATAGTCGAGCCACATCACCACCGCCATCGCACCGATCGCGACGATCAGGAAGATCATCTGGCGCTGCACCGTCTGGAAGGGGTCGAGGCCGTTCGCGAGCAGACGGGGCCGGGTCGTGGAGAACACGAGGAACAGGCCGATGACCGAGAGCGCTCCGACCGCACCCATCAGCACCCAGTCGCCGTTGCGGCCCGGGTCGGCGAACCCGCGCCGGATGTTCCCGAGGCCGGAGTCGGGCCGGCGCCGCATCAACGACGTCATCAGTCCCTCACCGCGGACCCGGCGCCCACGAGGCACAGCGGGTTCTTCAGCATCTGCTCACCGGCCGCGGTCACGCTGTTGACGTCGAGCGGGTCGGCCGGCTGTGCGGGGACGACCTTCTGCTTCCCGGCGAGGGCGGTGAACACGCACTTCACCACCGGCGCGGCGGCGCGCGAACCGAAACCGGCCTTCTCCATGTACGAGACCGCGGTGTAGGGGATCCTCGGGTTCTTGCTGAACGCACCGAACACAGAGGAGTCGTTCCACGGGAGGTTGCCGGCACCCTGCGCCGTGCCGGTCTTGCCGGCGATGGGGAGCGCGTTCTTCGGGTAGGACCGGAAGAGCTTCTCCCCCGTCGTGGAGTGGTAGATGTCGAAACGCACGCCCGGCCCCGTGATGACGCGGGTCAGACCCTGCACGATGGCGTCGCGGGCCTCCATGTCCATGCCGATGTCGCGCTTCACCTGCGGAGCGGAGTAGTCCCTCACCACCACACCGGACTCGAGATTGACACGTCCGGACTTCCCCTTCGGCGTGCCCGGGCCCCAGATTGCGCGTACCACGCGCGGCTGGACGACCTTGCCCCCGTTCGCGATTACCCCGTACGCGACCGCAAGCTGCATGGGCGTCGCCGAGAGGAGGCCCTGGCCGATCGAGAACTGCACGTTGTCACCCACGTAATAGCCGCGACCCTCGTCCTCCGTGATGGCGCCGCTGGCCGCGAGACGCTGCTTCAGTGCCTTGCTCGGCACGGTGCCGATGTACTCGTACGGCAGGTCGATGCCGGTCGGTGAGCCGAAGCCGAACTGGCGCACCTGTTCCTCGAGGACCGGCCGGTTCCCGCGCTCGGCGAAGATCTCCTCGCCGATCTTGTAGAAGAACACGTCGGACGACACAGCGAGTGCGTCCACCACGTTGACGGGGCCGTACGTGCACGGCGCGCCGTTGCCGCAGTTCGCGTTCTTGAAGACGCACTTGACGTTCAGCTGGCACCGTTCCTCGGGGATGCTGGTGAGCTTGTACGTCCCGGTGTCGCGCAGCGTGTACTTCGTGCCGCCCACAAGCTGTCCGGTGTTCAGGGCCGCGTACGCGACGAACGGCTTGAACGACGAGCCGAGGTTGTAGCGGCCGCTGATTGCCCTGTTCACGAGGATCGACTGGTCGGGGTCGTCGGTCTTCGGGAACAGCTGGTTGAACTTCTCCGACGAGATGCCCGCGTTGAACCACCTGTTGTCGAAGTTCGGGTAGCTCGCCATGGCGAGGATCTCCCCCGTGTCGTGGTTCATCACCACGCTCGAGCCCGCCGGGGCCTTGTAGAAGTTCACCTCCGGGTACCTGGGGTCGGGCTCGCCGAAGGCGAGAACCGTCGGTGCCTCGGTGCGACGGCGCACCGCCAGCTTCGTGTACAACGTCTGTTCCACGAACTGCTGCATGTCGAGGTCGATCGACAACTGCACGTCGTTGCCCGGGACGGCCTCCTTGCGTGTGAGCTGGCGCAGGATGCGCCCGCGGGAGTCCACCTCGTACTTCACGTAGCCGGGCCGGCCGCGCAGCCAGGGCTCGTACATCTGCTCCACCCCGAACCTGCCGATGCGGGCGTCTGGGTCGTACCCGAGCGCCCTGTAGTAGTCGGACTCGCGGCCGCCGGAGGCGGTCTTGCCGTCGGGGATGGCCCCGAGGAACCCGATGGCGTGGCTGGCAACCGGCGCGTAGGGGTACTCGCGTCGCCAGTCCTCCCGCACGTCCACCCCGGGGTAGTCCTCGCTGCGTTCCCTCAGGAACGTGGCGGTCTGCTCGGACACGTCCTCCTTCAGCGGCAGGGGCTGCAGCTGGTCGTAGCGTTTCGAGAGCCAGCGGTCCTCGAGAGCCTCCTGCGACATGTTGAGCACACCCGAGAGCCGGTCCCACATCTGCTGGCGGTCGATCGACTTCGCGATGACGGGACGGTCGATCGTGACCGTGAGGATCCGCTCGTTGTCCGCCACGATGCGGCCCTTCAGGTCGAAGATCCGGCCCCGCTCCGGCGTGATCTTCACGGTGCGGGTTCGCACCTCCCGCACCCTCTCCTGCAGCGCGCCCGAGTCGATGGCCTGGAGGAACCACAGACGAACAGTGAGCAGCGACCCCAGCGTCAACGCAACGGTGCCGAGCACGGCCATGCGCGACATGCGGCGTTCGCGCGGCACGTCAGGCCCTCACCGTGTTCTCGGGCAGGGCCCACCGGCAGACCCGCTCGAACGGGAGGCTGAACCCGGCGTTGAACACGGCCACCACGAACGCGACTCCGAGCACGCGGGGCGTGAGCACACCCTCGGCCCCCACCACGGTGAGGGCGAACGGCATCAGCACCATGCCGACAGCGCTGGCAGCCGCGGCAAGCAGCATGCGGGTCCACCACGTGGGTTCGTGCACGAACGAGTGCACGTACCCGGCCAGGTACCCCACGGCGCTCAGGACGGCCGCCCCCACCCCGAGCGGTGTGGTGAGCACGAGGTCGTACATGAGGCCGACCATGAAGCCGGCGATCGCGCCGGTCTCCGAGCCGCGTGCGAGTCCGGCGCTGGCCGCGAGCAGCAGCATCACCTGCAGGCACACGCCGAAGGGGCGCATGTCGTTGAAGATGGTCGTCTGGAAACCCAGCACGACAAGCGCGATGAGGAACAGCCGCGCCCAGCCGTTCTCCCCGACGGCGATGATGCGGTCGATCACGGCTCCTCCGGGCGCTCGGTGAGCGGCTGGTAGAGCAGGACCCTGACGAAGTTGAGTGCGTCGAGGTTGGCGGTGATCCGCACCTCGAGAAGCGGGCCGAGCGTTCCCGACCTCTTGATGACCCGCGACACGGTTCCCACCACGATGTCGGGCGGCGCGAGTGACGTGGCACCGCCCGCGGAGATCACCGGCGAGCCGATCTGCACGTCACCGAACCGCGGCTGGTTCTCGATGAACCTGATCACGGGCTGGCGCGATATCCCGCGGCCCTCCAGGGCACCTGTCTCGCGCAACGGGAGGTCGGCACCGATGGGGACGGTGATCTCCGACTGGTTGGCAGTGCCCGGCTTGTTGATCTGCGACGTCCCGCTCGGGATCTGCACGGTGGCGTTCGGGGACGTGCTCTGCGACGGGACGGCCGTGGACGGCGGGATGGTGGAACCGGGCACGAACCCCGGGATGCCGGTCGTGGTCGTGACCTTGATCGTGGTCGTGGTGGTGGATGTGCTGGTGGTGGTCTCGGGCAGGGAGTCCCCCGGGAGCGTGGGCCGCGGCACCGTGGTGGGCGGCACGTTCACCACCTTCACCGCGAGCGAGTAGCCCGGGTCGGTGATCAGCATCACCACGGAACGACCCTCGTAGACATCGGTGATTTTTCCCACGAGGCCTGCCGCGTTCAGCACGGGCATCCCCACGCGGATGCCGCACTCCCGTCCGCGGTTGATCTCCACCGTCTGGGCGAAGTTGCTCGGCGACTGGCCGACGACCTGCGACGTGCAGGAGTTGATTCCCGCCAGGGTGGGCAGACCGTTCAGCGCGAGAAGCTCCTGTGCCTCCCGC
>JBMUAQ010000050.1:0-13909 GCA_049454855.1 Ilumatobacteraceae bacterium | reverse complement strand
TCGATGCTGTCCGATGCGGTCCGGGTGGACGGTTACTCCGTGGCGGTGCAGCCCCAGATCGACCGCATCACGCTGCGCTAGGGGATTCCCGGCCGGCGCGGTGGCTAGCCTGCGCCCATGCCAGCGAACCTCGTGAACACCTCGCCGAGGCTGCTCGGGGGCGAACTCCCCGTCGGTCCGCTCGCGTTCGGGTGCTGGCGCTTCACCGGTTCCTCCGATGCCGAGAACGCGCGGCTCGTGTCCGCGGCGCTCGACGCCGGCATGAACCTTGTCGACACCGCCGACGTGTACGGCCTCGACTGGGGCGGCACCGGGTTCGGCACGTGCGAGGAGGCCCTCGGCCGTGTGCTCGCGGCCGAATCCTCGCTCCGCGCACGCATGGTGCTGGCCACCAAGGGGGGCATCATCCCCGGTGTTCCGTATGACTCCTCGGCGGGGTACATCGTGTCTGCCTGCGAGGCCTCGATGCGCCGTATGGGCGTGGACCACGTGGAGCTGTACCAGATCCACCGCCACGACTTCTTCACCCATCCGCACGAGGTGGCGGGGGCGTTCGCCTCGTTGCACGAGCGTGGTCTGGTGTCGATGTTCGGTGTCTCCAACTTCACCGTGACCCAGACGCTCGCCCTGCTCGCGCACGTGGAGGTGCCGCTCGCAACCACGCAGCCCGAGTTCTCGTGCGCGCAGCTGTCGCCGATGCGTGACGGCACCCTCGACCTGTGCATGGAGGAGGGCCTCGCGCCGCTCGCGTGGAGTCCGCTGGCCGGCGGACGTCTCGCCACCGGTGAGGGAATGCGGCCCGAACTGGTGTCGGTGCTCGACGATCTTGCCGCACGGGAAGGTGTGTCACGTGCTGCTGTTGCGGTGGCGTTCGTGCTGGCACATCCCTCACAGGCGGTTGCGATCGTGGGCACACAGACCCCGTCACGCCTCGTCGAACTGGCGGCCGCGAAGGGTGTGACCCTCACGCGCGAGGACGTGTACCGCGTGGTGCAGGCCAGCGAGGGGGCACCGCTCCCGTGACACCTCCACCGAGGCCCGCTGAGTTCGCGTGGTTCGGCGCGCTGTGTGACGACGACTACGAACAACTCGGCGTGGTCAACCCGGACCTGCGCAGCAGCTGGGACCACTGCAGGGACATCGTGGCCGAGGCGGAGACCGCCGGGTACGACAACATCCTCCTGCCCTCGGGGTACTCGCTCGGCATCGACACCGTGTCGTTCGCGTCATCGGTGGCACCGCTCACGCACACCATGCGGCTTCTGGTTGCCGTGCGTTGCGGGGAGGTGTGGCCGCCGCAGCTTGCGCGCCAGCTCGCCACCCTCGACCAGACGCTGGGCGGTCGACTCACCGTGAACATCATCTCCTCGGAGATGCCCGGCGAGCAGATGGACGGTCCGCGGCGCTACCGCCGCACGCTCGAGGTGATGAGGATCCTGCGTGCCGTGATGCGCGGAGAGCGGGTGGACATCGACGGCGAGTTCCACACCCTCCACCTCGATCCGCCGCGCATCACCGTGGAGAACCCGCGCGACCCCGATTTCTACTTCGGTGGTCTCAGCGAGGAGGCCCGCGACGTCGCCGCACAGGAGGCCGACGTGTACCTGATGTGGCCCGACACCGAGGACATGGTCGCGGCCACCATCGACGACATGCGTTCACGCGCCGCGTCGTACGGACGCGAGCTGCGCTTCGGGTACAGGTGCCACGTGGTGGTGCGCGACTCCGAGGATGCGGCGGTGGCCGCGGCGGAAAGGCTCGTCGAGCACGTGGATGCCGAGACCGGCGAGCGCATCCGGAGCCAGTCGCTGGACTCACAGAGCACGGGTGTGCGCCGTCAGGCCCAGCTGCGGGTGGATGCCGGCGCGGACGGATTCGTGGAGGACAACCTGTGGACCGGCATCGGACGCGCTCGCAGTGGTTGCGGTGCGGCCATGGTGGGCACACCCGCACAGGTGGCCGCAAAGATCGGCCGCTACCGCGAGCTCGGCATCGACGCGTTCATCCTGTCGGGCTACCCGCACATCGAGGAGTGCCGGCGCTTCGCCAGGGACGTTCTGCCCCTGGTCCGCTGAGACGGGTCACCAGGCGGGGTCGACCGGCTGCACCGCACCGAGCCGTTCCTCGAGCGCGTCACCCGCGGCGAGGAGGAGGTCCTCCCGCCAGGCGTGCGCGGCGATCTGCACACCCATCGGTGCGCCCTCATGGGAGCCGTGCGGGTAGGCGAGTGCCGGCATGCCGATTGCGGAGAGGTTCACGCCCCATCTGCCGTACACGTCGAGCTCCGCCGAGCCCTCGGGGTGCGTCACGTCGTACGCGCGGGGGACCGTGGGAAGCGTCATCATCGGTGTGACGAGCAGCGGGTACTCCGCGTAGAACGCGTTCCAGGCGCGGATGAGCATGTCACGGTCCTGCAGTCCCTTGAGGAACATCTCGCCCGTGGCGTCGGGGAACGTGGTCACCCAGTTCGTCATTGCCGTGGTGAGGCCGGCATCGTCGATCTGTGGAAGCATCCGCACCAGTCCGAGCATCATGTCGAGCGCCCCCACCCGCTTCCACAGCGAGAAGAACGTCTCCAGCATCGGCGGGGCTGTCTCGGTCACCTCGTAGCCGGCATCCTCCAGGAGCGCCCCCACCTTGCGCACGTTGTCGAGCACCACCGGGTCGATGGGCAGTCCGTCATCGGTGACGAGGGCAACACGTACCCGTGACGGCACCGGGAACTCGCGACGTGCGGGCACCCAGAACGGGTCGGCCCAGTTCTCCGCGCTCATTGCGTCGTACGCGGTACGGAGATCGGCCATGTTGCGCGCGAGCGGGCCGTTGGTGGACATCATCGAGGCGCTCCACCCGCGCGGGTTCGGGTTGGTGCCGCCGGTCGGCATGCGACCGACAGTGGGGCGCAGGCCCAGGATGCCGTTCATGTATGCCGGCCAGCGCACCGACCCCGCAACGTCGTTGCCCTGGGCGACATGACACATTCCGGTTGCCACGGCCACGCCCGCACCGCCGCTTGATCCGCCACAGCTGATGTCCTCGCGCCACGGGTTGAGCGTCTCGCCGTGCAGCTCGTTCTGGGTGTGGAAACGCATCGCGAACGCGGGTGAGTTGGTGCGTCCCGCCATCACGCCACCGGCATCGAGCAGACCGCGGATGACCGGGTGCACGACCGTGGCGAAGTTGTCGCGCAGTGCCTTGATGCCGTTGTCCGTGGGGTACGGCGCATGGTCGGTGTTGATCTTCGTGGTGATCACCGCCCCGGCGAGCGGGCCGCCGCGAACGCCCGCATCGACCTCATCGGCACCCTGCCGGGCGGCATCATCGGTGCGCAGGACAATTGCGTTCAGCTTTCCGTTCACTGCATCGATGCGGGCGATGTGCTCCTCGGCGACGTCACGCGCGGGGACATTCCCGTTGCGGACAGCGGCAACGACCTCCGTCGCGCTCATTCTCCACGTCTCGGTCATCGGTGCCTCCTTTGCTCACGTGTCATTCTGACTGCCGGGGCATCCAGCGGCGCACTCGGCGGGGTGGAAGAATCTTCTCCATGACCGGCCTCACCTACGGCTCGTACCTGCGGGTGCCCGAGCTGCTCTCGCTGCAGACCCCCGTGTCCGACGGACCGGAGCACGACGAGATGCTCTTCATCGTCATCCACCAGACCTATGAGCTGTGGTTCAAGCAGGTTCTCCACGAGCTCACGGCCACGCAGACCGCGCTCGAGTCGGGTGAGGTCTGGCGGTCGGTGGCGCTGCTCGGCCGCATCCGCACCATTCTCAAGACACTCGTGTCCCAGGTGGACATTCTCGAGACGATGACGCCTCTCCAGTTCAACTCGTTCCGCGAGCGCCTCGAGTCCTCCAGCGGTTTCCAGAGCAGCCAGTTCCGCGAGTTCGAGGCCGTGCTCGGTCGACGCGGTGACGTGCCGTTGTCGCACCTCCCCGAGGGTTCGCCGGAGAGACAACGGGTGATCGACGCGACCGCGCGCCGGTCGTTGTGGGGGAGCGTCCTCGTGCTCCTGTCGCTGCGCGGGTTCGCCGTGCCCCGCAGGCACATCGACGACACGGCGTCGCAACTGACCGGGGCAGACCCCGAGGTGCAGGAACTGCTCGCCGGCGCCTACCGGAACGACAACGAGGTGTCCCTGCTGCTCGAACGTCTCGTTGACGTCGACGAGGGCGTGCAGGAGTGGCGTTACCGGCACGTGAAGATGGTGGAGAGAACAATCGGCACGAAATCAGGAACCGGCGGCTCGTCGGGTGCCGCGTACCTGGCGTCCACTCTGTTCAGGCCGCTGTTCCCCGACCTGTGGGAAGTGCGCAACAGGTTCTGACATGTCAAGGAAGTTCCGCCCACCGCCCGAGATGCTGCTCCATCCGCAGCGCCATCATCCCCTGCACCTCCTTCCCTCGGTGCGTGAGGAGGGACGCATCGTGCGCACATGGTGGTTCATCCAGTACCACCAGTACGTCCACGGAACGCTTTTCGGCAACTGGATGCTGCGTCGTGACAGGAAGGGAAAGTTCGACACCGCGAGCCTCAGGGACCTGTCCGAGCTGTACGTGCTGGTGTGCCTCGGGACGTGTCTCATGCTGTCGACTCTCCAGTTCGTGTTCAGCACGAATCGAGCAGTCTTTGTGGTGTTGATTGCGATCGCATCACTGCGTCTCTACGAGGTCGTCTTTGCACAGGTGTACTACCTGCTGCAGACGCGCCGCACGACCGTCTCCTCTTTCACCCGGACGTTCCTGTTTCACTTCCTATTTCTCGTGGAGGGCATCCTCTACGCCTCGGCCATCGCCGTCCACACACTCGATACCCCGCTGCCGAGGGCACTGGGATTCGCCTTTCTCGCAGTCACCCTGCAGGAGAACTTTCTCGATCCGTCTGTTGCCACCGACAATCTGGCGCAGGTGGCGTTCCTCGGGTGCAACATCCTCGGCCTGGTGATCTTCCTCGCGAGTCTCCCGGTGCTGGTGGGCTTCGTCGGCAAGACGTGGTCCCAGGCGAGCCCCGGCTAGGCGCGAGCCCGCACGGCACCATCCACCGGCTCGAACACTGCGGTGACGCCTGACGGAACGTGGCGCAGTCAAACGGCAGCGTCGATGATCGAGGCCAGCCGTGCCGCAAACTGTGTCGTGTCCCCGCGGAATCCCTCGAGATCACCCGGACCGAGCACCACGGCGAGGGTGGCGGCGGTCCGTGCGAGTACAACGGGGAACACCCCGGCCGCGGCCTCGAGCACGTCGGCAGGAGCATCGTTGCGGTGGTAGGTGACGACCGGGACCGAGAGTGAGCGCCGGCACTCCTTCCACTCGTTCTTCACGGTGAAGAGGCCGTGGGTGAGCTCGCACAGCGAGCAGTGCCGGGTGCCGAGCCGTGCCCCGATCCAGTACGACACCTCACCGAGCAGGGTGGCATCAGCGTCGTACACGCCGATGAACTCGGTGACCTCGGGCAGGTTGCTCATCGCAGGGCAGCAGCCATGGTGTCGATGATCCGCGTGAGCACTGCCGGGGACGTGGCGAAGTTCAACCGCACGTGCCCCTCGCCGCCTGGGCCGAAGCCGGTTCCGGGGCTGGTCTCCACCCCCGCGGAGGCGAATGCTGCGTGGGGGTCGGCCGCAATCGCCGTGCCGCTGCAGTCGAGCCATGCGAGATAGGTGGCATCCGGCCGGTGCACCGACACACCAGGCAGGCGGTCACGCACGAGATGGACGGTGGCATCGCGCATCCTCTCGAGATGAGCGCGCACGGACTCGAACCACGGTGCGCCAACGGTCCAGGCGGCATACGCGGCCTCGGCCCCGAAGATGTTGGTGGCACCGAAGAGATGGTGGGGGAGGGCGGCGAATCTCTCCTCCACCCATCCGGCACCGCAGTGCGTCACCGCGTACCGCAGCCCGGCGAGGTTGAAGCTCTTCGACGCAGAGGTCACCGTGACGGTGCGGTCGGCCGCGCCGGGCACCGTGGCGAAGGGAATGTGCCGGTGCCCGTCGAACACGATGTCGGCGTGGATCTCGTCGCTGATCACCAGTAGGTCGTGGCGCACGGCGATCTCCGTCAGCCGCACCAGTTCGTCACGCGTGAACACGTGTCCGGTGGGGTTCTGCGGGTTGCAGAGGATCATCACTTTCGCGCCGTCCCGGGCGATGGTTCGCTCCAGCTCGTCGTGGTCGAACGCAACGGTGTCACCGTCGATGTGCGCCGGTGCGGCGACGGGTCTGCATCCCGTCTGCGCTATCGCGTCGAAGAACGGCGGGTACGCCGGTACGTGCAGCACCACGCCGTCACCGGGTCGGGTGGCCACGTGAAGCACGGCCTGCACCGCCTGCACCACGTCGTTCCACTCGCGGATGCCGTCCGGGTCGGGCGACCACCCGTGGCGCTGTTGCATCCACCCGACGAACGCACCGACTGCGCGCATGCGGTTGCGGTCGTCGCGCTCGGGGTATCCCACGTCACCACCCTCGAGAATCGAGGTGAGATGCGCGGTGATCTCCGGTGCGGGACGGAAGTCCATGTCGGCCACCCAGGCTGCGAGTCGCGGCGACACGTGGTGCCACTTGCGGCCCGGCTTGGCACGGAGCCATCCCTCATCGAGCGACACGAAGTCGTGGTTGTCCTGCCCCACGTCCTTGATTATGGCCGTTGCGACACAGCCGTTCCGTACCGTCTCCTGCATGAGGACCATGGCGACCCGACTTGTGGCGGTGGCGGTACTGGTGCTGTGCGCACCACTCGGGGTTGCGGCTGCGATGGCGGCGGTGATGTTCGGGCTGCGCCAGTTCGTCAGCGGCTGGATTCCGTCGCGCTGGCTGTCCGACAACCCGGCCGACTGGGTGTTCGGTCTCGGCATCGAGGGTGACGCGGGGAACTACCTCGGCTTCATGGTGTCGGCCGTGGTGGCAGCAGCGTGCTGGCAGGCCGTGCAGTGGGCCGCGGTGCAGTTCAGAGCTGTGTGATGATCAGTGTGAACTGAGCAACGAACAGGGTGACCATGAGGGAACCCATGGCCCACATGCCGGCCACGATGCCTGACAGGCGCGATTCGATGGATGCCAGGCGCGCGTCGACAGCGCCGAACCTGACTTCGGTGAGCTGTGCGAGATTCTCGACATCTGCCTTTCGGGCGAACTCCGACCAGTCAATCGGTGGGTTGCTCTTCATCGCTGTGTCGCCCACTGTGCCCCCCACCGCGTCCCCCAGTGCCTCGTCATCGTAACCCTCCGTCCGGAAGCTGTTTCCCGCAATGTGCAACTCCCGGGGATCACCGCGGCACGGTTACTGTCGGGGTGATGCGAGGGAACGTCACCATCTTCAGGGCACGTCGAATCGTCACACTCGACACGGGGATGCCGGTGGCCGATGCCGTGGCGGTGATGGACGGGCGCATTCTCCACACCGGCTCGTTCGGCGACATACGAGACGACCTCACGGGGTGGGACGTGTCGGTCGACGACCGCTTCGGTGACATGGTGATCGTCCCCGGGTTCGTGGAGGCGCACTGCCATGCCCTGCAGGAGGGGTCGCTGGCGTCGTACCCGTGGGTGGGTTCGTACGACCGCCGCGGTGCCGATGGTTCGGTGAGATCTGGATGCCCCGACACCGCCTCTGCAATCTCCAGGGTGCTGGAGGCACATCTCGAGACGGCGCAGTCAGGCGAGCCGCTCGCATGCATGGGGTGGGACCCGAACATGGCCGGCGGTGCGCCCATCACCAGGGCGATGCTGGACACTGTCTCGGCAGAGCGGCCGATCTTCGTGATGGAGTCGAACGGCCATGTCGGGCACTGCAACAGCGCGATGATGCGTCTTGCCGGGATCACGCGCGACACGGATGCACACGGCATGACCCGCGATGCGCAGGGTGAGCCCACCGGCGAGCTGAAGGAGATGTCGCTCACCCTCGTACTCGGTCGGCACGTGCGGACCACGGTCGACACCGAGACTGCCGCACGAAACTTCGGCGTGCTCGCACGCCAGGTGGGCTGCACCACCGCCACCGACCTCGCGTTCGGGGCCACCACACGCGCGGTCACCGAATATGCGGCTGCGGTGAACCGCGACGACTTCCCGGTGAGGGTGGCGTATGCCCCGATGGTGCAGTCACTCGAGCAGCGCTTCGGTGACTCGCTGCCCGGGCACATTTCCTCCTTGCGAGAGCACGATTCGCTCCGTTTCCGCATGGGTCCGGTGAAGTTCACGATCGACGGTTCCATCCAGGGCCGCTCGGCCCGCATGGACTGGCCGGGCTACTGCTGCGGCGACCCGAACGGGATCTGGCTGGCGGAGCCCGACGAGATGTTCGAGAAGATGCTGCCGTACCACCGTGCGGGGTACCAGTTGGCGATGCACACCAACGGTGACGAGGCGGTGAACGGTGGTCTCGACGTGTACGAGCGTTTGCTGCTCGAGCACCCGCGCTTCGACCACCGGCACAGACTGGAACATGCCCAGCTCGCCACCGAGGAGGCGTTCGTGCGCATGAAGGCGCTCGGTGTCAGCGTGAACCTGTTCGCGAACCATGTCTGGTACTGGGGCGACACCCACCGCACCGACACTGCCGGCCCGGCGAAGGCGCGGAGGCTGGATGCGTGCGGAACCGCTGCGCGCCTCGGTGTGCCGTTCTCGATCCACTGCGATGCACCGGTGACCCCGCTCGATCCGCTGTTCACCATGTGGTGCGCAGTGAACAGGTTCACCTCGGGCGGTCATCTGCTCGGTGAGTCCGAGCGCATCTCGGCCGAACAGGCACTGCGCGCGATGACCATCGATGCCGCCTATCTGCTGAAGATGGACCACCAGGTCGGTTCGCTCGTGGTCGGCAAGCAGGCCGACATGGCTGTGCTGGCTGATGACCCGACCACAGTGGATCCGGCTGCCATCAAGGACATCGCCGTGCACGCCACCGTGTCCGGCGGCCACGTGCACGAGAACTGACGCCGTCAGGGGTCAGTCGGCGTCCGGGCGACGATCGGTTGTGTCGCGCGGGTTGTCGGCGACGTTCGTGATGCCGCGCCAGGTGAGTTCCTCGTCGCTGCGTCGCCGTACCTCGGGGTTCGGCGACATGAGCCCCAGCAGCAGCCGGGCGAACTCACGCTTCTCCTCGCGGCTCATCTCCTCGAAGTTCTCCGGGATCGGCCTCACGAAGCCGCGTGGCGCCTCGTCCGGCTGCCCGTCCGTTTCCGTCCCGGGCGTGTCGGTGTCGTCGTTCATGACTGTCTCCTCATCGTTCCCGGCGTTGCCACCGACTCGGAGCCGGTTGGTGACCGTCACAGGGCCGGGCCCCTCGGGTCGTCTGGATGAGCTGTGGGTCATCTGACCCACGTGCACAAGTTACGCAGAGGGTGTGTCACGAAGTGCGCGGTGAGGAAACACGTCTCCCGCGGAAACCGAAGTGCAGCGCGTATGGTTCCCTCGTGAGCCGCGGATGGGTGGGTGCAGTCTCCACGCTGTTGGTGCTGGTGTACGCGTTCGGCAGCGGTGTGTGGGTGTCGTCCGGTGACGATTGGTACCGCTCGCTGGTGCGCCCGCCGTGGCAGCCGCCGGACGTCGTGTTCGGCATCATCTGGCCGTACAACTTCGTGGTGGTCGGCGTCGCGGGATGGGTGGTGGCTTCCCGGGCCTCGCTCACCTCCCAGGTCGTGTGGCTGTGCTCCCTGGTAGTCAGCGTGGCGGCGGCTCTCCTGTGGGCGCAGCGCTTCTACGTGGCTCACTCGCTCGGTGTTGCGTCGGTGTCTCTGGTGGTGTGTGCGGCGGTGACAGTTCCACTCCTTGTCGTTGCGTTCCGCATGTCGCTGCCACTCGGGCTCGCCATGGTGCCGTACCAGGTGTGGCTTTTCCTCGCAGCGTCACTGTCACTCGGGTACGCGGCACAGAACTGACGCTGGTCAGCCCGGCACGCGGAAGAGGCGAAGCTGGAGCGCAACAAGCGAGTAGTACCCCACGACGGTGGACAACTCGATCAGCCCGCCCTCGCCGAGCACCTTCTCTGCATCCGCGTACTCCTTGTCATCGAGGTCACCCACCTCGAGCAACGTCCGCGACACCCGCAGGACGCACGCCTCCACCGGGTCGGACAGTGTCAACGCACCATTGACGGCGATGGCGGCCATCTCATTCTCGGTGAGACCCGCACTGCGACCGATCGACTCGTGCGCCGACCGCTCGAACTCGCTGCGGTGGTGCGCCGCCACGCACAGGATGGCGATTTCCCTGGCTCGTGCCGTCAACGTGCCCCTGAAGAGGAGAACGCCCCCGAGCCTTTGGAGGGCGGCCCCGAGCCTGGGCTGGTGCACCATCAGGTTGAAGGGGCCGACGAGCGAACCATCGGGATTGGTGAGCGTGACGTCGGATCCCTCGTTCCCCGTGAGTTGCCCGTACAGCTCCAGCTGCCTGGCGTCCATCAGGTCCGGTGTGAGCATCGTGAGACGTGACATGCCGCGAGAGTATCCGTGCACCGTGCGCCGTGAACCACCCCGGTCTGAGGGGCCGCAGGAAAGTGGGAGACTCACCGGATGACACTGACACCCGAACTGGTCCAGGAGGGGTACCTCTTCCCAGAGACACCCCGGTGGCACTCACCGTCGGGCTCCTTCTATTTCGTGGACATCGACCGTGGTGAGATACATCGGTGGACCCCAGGCGGCAGCGCACGCCTCTGCTTCCGCCACTCCGACTGGATCTCCGGTTATGCCTTCGGGCCCGACGGGGAGTGGGTGGTCACCTCGGCGCGGCGTCGGGTGCTCATGCGGGTGACTCTCGGTGACACCCCCGACACCGCCATGGTGTCAGACTTCGCCGAGCTCTCGGATGTCGCACGGTTCGGCATCAACGACATCCTTCTTGCCCCGGGCGGCATCACGTACGTGGACACCCTTTGCTACAACTTCCTCGCCGGGTCGGAGGCGAAGCCCTCAGCAAGCCCGGTTGTCGCGGTGATGCCGGACGGCTCGTACAAGGTCGCCACCGACATCACGTCGTTCCCGAACGGGATGGCGCTCGCGCCCGGCAGTTCCACTCTCCTCGTCGCCGATTCTCTCGCCCAGTGCATCCACGCCTTCGAGACAGAGCCGGACGGCACTCTGTCGAACGGCCGCGTGTGGGCCGCGATGCCGGGGGAGATGCCCGACGGTGTGTCCCTCGACGCCGAGGGTGGTCTGTGGGTGGCCACACACCACCGCGTGGTGCGTGTCGTTGAGGGCGGGGAGATCACGGACGAAGTCGACATGGGTCCGACACGCGCGACGGCGTGCATGCTCGGAGGTGACGACGGGAGGACCCTGCTCATCACCGCATCGGACAGCCATGACCGGTCCATCATCAACAAGAACCCGTCCGGCCGGATCTTCTCCGCGCGGGTCAACGTGCCGGGCAACTCGCTGCCGTCTCTCTACTGATCCGCCCCGGAACCCGTTCCATGGCTGGAAACGGGCGGATGATTGACTTTCCCCGCGAATTTCCTGAGCATGGGGCTGTGGACGGGAAATATTCCGCCACATGCGGGGGTTCTCCCGTGAGCGACGCACTGCTTCGTGTCCGGATCCAGGTCCGGTGCGGCGGGGCGGTGGCTGCCGCGGGGGGCGTCAGCAACAAATGAGAGGGGACATCACCCACATGGAAACAACAACCACGGTCCTGCAGAACGCAGACCTCAACCTCCTCGTGTACAACGCGCTGTCCTTCGGGACCGCCGTCATGCTCGGGGCATTCGTCTACTTCCTCACCCAGCTGGGTGCAGTGTCGAAGGCATACCGTTCGGCCGTCGCATCGGCCGCCGTCGTGGTCGGCATCGCCGGCTACCACTACTACCGCATCTGGAGCGGCTGGGCAGAGGGCAGCGTGAACGAGGGCTACCGCTACGCGGACTGGCTCATCACGGTGCCGATCCTCGTCGTCGAGCTCCTCATCGTGCTCGGTGTCACCGCCGAGCGCCGTCGCAAGTTGATGACCACGTTGGTCCCGGCCACGGCACTGATGATCGGTCTCGGTTACCCGGGTGAGGTGTCGTCGGACGACGGAACGAAGTGGCTCTACTGGGTCCTCGCGATGCTCCCGTTCATCTACATCCTCCGGGTGTTGCTCGGAGAGCTCAAGGCCGCCAAGAGCCGCGAGACCGGCGTCGTCGCCGACCTGCTCAACAGGGCCACGGTCATCCTCCTTGGCACGTGGATGGTGTACCCGGTCACGTACCTGTTCCCGGTGTTCTTCGAGTACCCGCACGACGGCGCCGAGACGGTGCGTCAGCTCGGGTACACGGTGGCCGACATCACCGCCAAGGCGCTCTACGGCCTCGCGATCGTCTCGATCGCCAAGGCACGTTCGGGCAACCAGGACTGAACAACGAACGCCGCAGCGGGCGGGGGCTACACACCCCCCCCCCGTCTACGGCCGGCGGCGCCTCGTGAGGCGTTGCCACACTCCCTGCGCGACCCGGGAGGAAAGAAACGGTCGCACCATCCGGTAGGCGGCCCCGGGGACGGAGACGACCTTGTTCCTGTCGAGCGCGCGCTGTGCCGCTGCCACGATGTCTTCGGGCTCGAGCCACATCCAGCCGGGAACCTTCGTCGAGAGATGCCCGAGACCCGCACGACGGTGGAGGTCGGTGCGCACGTACCCCGGGCACATGGCCACCACCCTCACCCCCTTGGGACGCACCTCGAGCGAGAGACTCCTCGCATAGGCGGTGGCGAACGTCTTCGCTGCCGCGTACGGCGCGGACTTCCGCATCGGCGTGAACGCAGCGATGCTCGAGATGATCACCACGTCACCCGTGCCGCGTGCGACCATCCCCGGCACCAGCGCCTCGCAGAGCCGCACCACGCCCGCGGTCATCAGATAGGCGAGTCGGTCCAGTTCGTCGCGGTCGACCGTGCCGATCGCTGCCGCCGCCGTCAACCCCGCCGACGAAACGAGGACGTCGATGTGGCCGCACTCACGGACGAGCGCCTCCACCCCGTCGGACGTGGAGAGGTCGGCCACCACGTAGCGCGCGTGATGCCCCGCTGCGCTCAACTCGCCGGTGATGCGACCGAGCGCTTCCTCGGAGCGACCCGTGAGGATCACGTCGTGGCCTGTCGATGCGTGGTGGCGTGCGAAGGCTTCCCCGATCCCCGAAGATGCACCTGTCACGAGCACCCGCATCGTGCACCACCCCTTCACCCGTGCGCGAACCGCCACGTGGACAGTAACTGGTCGCACAGATTGTCATCCCGTTGCGCAGGGTGAGGGTGTTTGCCACGCGGGGGCGCGGAGGTCGCCATGCCCGACCATCCAACCCCGGCAGTGGGTCCAGGCAACGAACACGCCCCTGACACAATGGCCGCATGAAGCCATCTGACCGTGAGTCGGCCGCCCGTGTCGTGCGTGAGAAGTCGGTGTGGGTGTCGGGCCTCTACGTGCTCGATGACGGCCCGATGCCGGCGGTGATCGTCGCGACGGCTGACCCCGAGCTGTTCGAGCTGACGGTCTACAACTACAGCTCCATCGGTCTGGGCGAGGAGCAGTTCTTCGCCTACGAGAGGCTGATCTGGCCTGTCGGTTCCGACCACGTGTACCGGTACACCCTGATTGACGAGATGAACCTCGAGCTCGACTCCACGATTTCGGTGGATGAACTCGACGGCGACCTCAGTGACGTGACGTCCGACGACATCGAGGACATCGTCCAAGTCCTGGCCCCTTGTCTCCAACCGTTGGTGACACTCGACGACAGTTTGCGCTCCCTCCGCGAGTTGGTGCAGAGCGAGGACGACTTCCGTGACGAGTTCCCCGACCTCCTGAAGCGCCCCACACCCGACTTGTGGGAAGACGACTGAGTACGTCGACAACGTCCGGCTGTGTCGCGGTTCGGTTACTGGAGACCGAATGTCTCAGGTCGTCATTGATACATCACGGTATGGGACACTT
>JBMUAQ010000049.1:0-14132 GCA_049454855.1 Ilumatobacteraceae bacterium | reverse complement strand
CGGCGCCGACGAGACCCTCTGCCTCAAAGTCATCGCCCGCAGGCTCTGCGACTCCGCCCCTAAGTGACCCCTGCGGGCGTTCGCCGGCCGTGTGACGGGCGGCGCCCGCCACGCCCTTCGCCACCGACGGTCCGCTGACCTACTGTTTCCACGTGCGTTCAGCCAAGGACTTCTTCAAGCCGCTCGCCGCCGGTGCCCCCGAGCCCCTGCGCGAGATCCCATTCCGGCCCAGCAGGGTCATCCACTTCTTCCCGCCCCACAACGAGAAGATGGTCGCGAAACTGCCCGAGACGATCCCCACGGTCGACATCATCCTCGGCAACCTCGAGGACGCCATCCCCATGGCCGACAAGGAGGCCGCGCGTGCGGGCCTCGTGCGGGTCGCGAACGAGCTCGACTTCGGCACCACACAGCTGTGGACGCGGGTGAACAGCCTCGACTCTCCGTGGTTCCTCGACGACATGATCGAGATCGTCACGAAGGCGGGCAGCAAGTTTGACGTGATCATGATCCCGAAGGTCGAGGGACCTGAGGACATCCACTACGTGGACCGTCTCCTCGCCCAGCTGGAGGCGCGCGCCGGGCTCAAGCGGCCGATCCTGCTGCACGCCATCCTCGAGACCGCGCGGGGCGTGGCGAACGTGGAGGAGATCTGCGGCGCGTCGCCGCGCATGCAGGGCATCTCTCTCGGGCCGGCAGACCTGGCGGCGAACCGCCGCATGAAGACGACGCGCGTCGGAGGCGGCCACCCCGACTACGTCGTGCGCGTCGACCCGGAGGGCGACAACTACGGGGGGCCGCGCGCCACCTTCCAGCAGGACCTGTGGCACTACACGATGGCGCGGATGGTGGACGCGTGCGTGATGCACGGCGTGCTCCCCTTCTACGGCCCGTTCGGCGACATCAAGGACACCGTCGCGTGCGAGGACCAGTTCCGCAACGCCTACCTTCTCGGGTGCGTCGGCGCGTGGAGCCTCCACCCCGTGCAGATCGACATCGCGAAGCGCGTGTTCTCGCCGAGGCCACAGGACGTGGCACAGGCGCAGCGCGTGATCGACGCCATGGGCGACGGCACCGGCGCCATCATGCTCGACGGCAAGATGGAGGACGACGCGAGCGTCAAGCAGTGCAAGGTGGTCGTGGAGCTCGCCCGTCAGCTCGCCGCGCGCGACCCCGAGCTCGCCCGTGCCTACGGCTTCTGAGGAGACAGACATGACCGAGATGCGACCCCGACGTTCCGTCCTCTACATGCCCGCCGCCAACGAGCGTGCGCTCGAGAAGGCCAAGGGGATCCCGAGCGACGCGATCATCTTCGACCTCGAGGATGCGGTGTCGCCCGATGCGAAGGATCTCGCCCGCGGCCAGGCCGTCGCCGCGGCGGGCAGCGGCGAGTACGGCAGGCGCGAGCTCACCATCCGGTGCAACGCACTCGACACACCCTGGGGGCGCGACGACGTGGCGGCAGCCGCGAAGGCGTCGGTGTCTGCCGTGGTGATCCCCAAGGTGTCGGGGGTGTCGCAGCTCGACGAGGTGTCGGCGGTGCTCGACGCCGCGGGCGCACCGAAGACGATGACGATCTGGGCGATGATCGAGACCCCCACCGCCATCCTCGATGCCCGGGCGATCTGCTCGCACCCACGGGTGGCGGTGCTGGTGATGGGCACGAACGACCTCGCCAAGGAACTGCGGGCCGCACAGGTGCCGGGTCGTGCACCTCTGGTGCCGCACCTGGCCGCAGCACTGCTCGCGGCGCGCGAGGCGGGCAAGCCGGTGCTGGACGGCGTCTACAACGACATCAAGAACGCCGAGGGGTTCCGCGCGGAGTGCGAACAGGGGATGCAGATGGGCTTCGACGGCAAGACCCTGATCCACCCCGACCAGGTCGCGGTGGCGAACGATGTGTGGGCGCCGAGCGAGGCCGAGGTCGAGCATGCGCACCGTGTGATCGCCGCGTTCGACGAGGCACTCGCCGCGGGCAAGGGCGTGGTGCAGCTCGATGGCCGCATGATCGAGAACCTGCACGTCGAGAACGCGCGTCGCGCCATCGCGATCGCCGAGGCCATCGCCGCCCTCGGCTCCTGAGCCGGTCCGTTCAGAGGTTCGCGCGGAAGAGCGCGAGCGTACGGTCCCAGGCAGTCTTCGACACCGTTGCGTCGTACACCTCGGGGCGCGTGTCATTGAAGAATGCGTGCTGCGTGCCGGGGTACACGTGGAAGGTTGCGGTCTTGCCCTTCGCGCGCAGCTCCGCCTCGAGCCCCTTCGCGGCCTCCGGCGATGCGGTGCCCCTGTCGTTCTCGGCGTAGTGACCCTCCACCACCGCCGCAATCGCGTCCCAGTCCACCGGTGTGTCGGGCCGCATGCCGCCGTAGAACGGCGCACACGCGGCGACCGCATCCGGGCGCTGGCATGCAACCATCAGGGACAGTCCGCCGCCCATGCAGAAGCCGGTCACGCCCACCTTCGGGCGGCCCGTGCGAGCGACGAGGTAGTCGACCGCACCGCTCAGGTCCTTGCCGGCGGTTGCGAGGTTCATGCTCATCAGCAACTTGCCCGCCTGGTCGGGCTCGGTTGTCTGCTCACCGTGGTACATGTCGGGGGCGAGCGCGGTGAACCCCTCGGCCGCGAACCGGTCCGCGATGTCCTTGATGTGGTCGACCAGCCCCCACCACTCCTGGATCACGATGACGCCCGGCCCCTTGCCGTCGGCGAGGTACCCGCCGCACGTCCCGCCGTTCGACCTGAACTCCACCATCTCGCCCATCGCGCACTCCCTGTTCCACCGGCGCAGTCGCACCGGACAACACGAACCTAGACCACGCTCCGTCGGAGCAGTTCGGTTGCCGGGGGGCAGGGTTCCTGCGCGGCAAGTGCACCGGCATCGAGCGGGCCGCCGTCGGGAGAGAACACCGCCCCCACGAGACCGTGCGGCACGAGATCGAAACCCGATGCCCAGGGGTCGGGCCGTCCGCGCACGTCCTCCACCATGGGCCCGAAAAGTGACGCGGGCAGGCGGGTCGCGGCGGATGCCACCATCCACACGGGCCGGCCCGTGCACCATGCCACCGAGGCGAGAGCAAGAGTGCCCCCGCAGGCCAGCACGTCGGTGTCACCGACTGCTGCCGCGTGAACAACCGTGACGTCGGCAGCCTCCACCGCGGATGCGAGACCCTCCGGGGCGACGAGCTCGCAGTCGCAGTCGTTGCGCGAGAGGTGGCGCAGCGTGTCCTGGCCGTCACCGAGGGAGTCGACGACGAGTGCGCGCACGTCACCGCGACGCTGCAGTGCGTCGACGATGTGGCCGCTCCAGCCGATGGTGCACACCACGGCACCGTCGGGCAGCGCATCGGCAAGATGGAGTGCGGTCGGGTCCTCGCGCAGTTCGTGGATCCACCGGCGCAGTTCTGCACGCGCATCGAGCGCGGTCACGGCGCGTGCGCTCACGTTCCACAGCGGTGCGTTGGTCGGCTGGTGCTCAAGCAGACGGCGTGCCGAGACCATGAGCGCCCCGGGGTCATGCGTCACGGCCGACAGGGCATCGGCCGCCCCGAGGGCGAGTTCCACGGGGTCTGCGCCGTGCGTACGGGCGACGTACCGCAGGAACTCGAAAGGGTTCACGGCCGACACGCTACTGACGGGCATCGGTGCGTCGGCCCCGTTCAAGTAGCGTGGTTCCCGTGGCAGCCACGGAACTCCCCAACCCCGACCTGGACGTGACCCTCTCGCCCCTCTCCGGCGGTGCCCGGCCGCTCCGCGAGTGGCTCACCACCTTCCACCTCGCCAGCTTCGTGCTCGACCCCTACACCAACGAGAGCAGCTGGATCCTGCCGGTCGCGGCACGCATCATGCGCCAGTTCAGCGGCGCGGCCGTGCGCGTGAACTTCATCATCGCGTGCGGCGCGGACGATGCCCGCACCTTCCTCGGGCCGCTTGCCGACGAGTTCCTCGTGTACTGCGACCCCGGCCGCGCCGCGATCAGGGCGCTCGGCCTCACCGAGCTGCCGGCGTTCGTGCTCGTGCAGTCGAACGGCACCATCCCCGCCGCCGCGCAGGGGTGGAACGCCACCGACTGGAAGCACGTCGCGGCGAAGGTGGCCGACCTCACGAGCTGGTCGAAGCCGTCGCTACCCGCCCCGGGTGACCCCGGCGCGTTCCGCGGCACTCCCGCACTTGTCTGACCGGCCCGGTCGCACGGGCCTGCCCGTCGAGGACGTCGTCGACGAACTCCGTTCCGCACTGCGCACCTCGCACGACGCGGTGCTCGTGGCGCCGCCGGGTGCCGGCAAGACCACCCTCGTCCCGCTGCGATTGATCGACGAGCCGTGGGTCGGTGGCCGGCGCATCGTGATGCTCGAGCCCCGTCGGCTCGCCGCACGGGCCGCGGCACGGCGCATGGCCGCGCTGCTCGGCGAGGACGTCGGCGACACCGTGGGGTACCAGACCCGCGACGAGCGCAGGATCGGCCCCCGCACGCGCATCGAGGTGCTGACCGAGGGGGTGCTCACCCGCAGGCTGCAGAACGACCCCGCCCTCGAGGGCACGGCGCTCGTGATCTTCGATGAGGTGCACGAACGCAACGTGCCCACCGACCTCGGCCTCGCCTTCCTCCTGGACGCACGGCGCACGCTGTCGTCCGACGTGCGGATCCTCACCATGTCGGCGACACCCCAGGTGTCCACGTTCGTGTCGGTACTCGGCGACGCCGGCCCGGTGCCCGTCATCACCTCCGACGGGCGCATGCATCCCGTGGACGTGCGCTTCGTGCCGCGCGGCCGCGACGAGAGGCTCGAGAACTCGGTGGCTGCCACCGTGACCGCCGCACTGCGCGACGACGAGGGCGACGTGCTCGTCTTCCTGCCCGGCATCGGGGAGATCAACCGCTGCGCAGAGGTGTTGCGGGCACGCGTGCCGGCGGATGTCCGCGTGCACAGGCTGGCCGGCGCGCTGCCGTTCGACGAACAGGACGCCGCCCTCGCACCGTCGCCGGCCGGCGCGCGACGCGTGGTGCTCAGCACCGACATCGCGGAGTCATCGCTCACCGTCGACGGTGTCCGCATCGTGGTGGACGCGGGGCTCGCACGCGTGCCGCGACTCGACCCGCGTACCGGACTCACGGAGATCGTCACCGTCACCTCGTCACGTGCGTCGGCCGACCAGCGGTCGGGCCGCGCCGGTCGCACGGAGCCGGGTGTCGCGTACCGGCTGTGGAGCCGCATGGAGGACGGCACGAGACTCCCCCATCTGCCCGCCGAGATCACACAGGTCGACCTGTGCGGACCCGCACTCGAGATCGCTGCATGGGGCACGCCGCACACCGACCTGAGACTCCCCGACCCTCTCCCGCAGCGCGCGCTTGTGACCGCTCACGACGCACTCGCGATGCTGCACCTCCTCGATGATGCCGGCCGCCCGACCGAACTGGGCCGCGACGTGCTGCGGCTTCCCCTGCACCCCCGCCTCGGCACGATGGTGGCGCGCAACTCAGGCTCACAGCCCCACGGCTGGATCGCGTGCGTGCTCGGTGCGCTGCTGGAGGAACGCGACATCATGCGCGGACGGCCCGACGACCTGCCCTCCGACATCGGCCTGCGCGTGCGCATCGTGCTCGGCCTCGACTCCCACGACGCGGCCGACCGTGGCGCGACGCGCCGCGTACTCGACGCCGCGCGCGACATCGCCCGTCGTGCAGGCATACGCAGCAACGTGGATGTCGACGCTGACGACGTCGACTCCATCACCGGCCCGGTGCTCCTCGCGGCGTACCCGGACCGTCTCGCCATGGCACGCACCACCGCCGGCCAGTTCCTGATGCGCGGCGGCGGTGGCGCCGCGTGCCCGTCCCGCGACCCACTGGCCCGGGAGAGGTTCGTGGTGGCGGCCGACATCGACGGCGGACGGGGCACCGCCCGCCTCCGCCGCGGTGCGGGCGTCGACCCCGAGCGCATCGCCGGAGTCCTCGGCGACGACCTGACCACCGAGGAGAACCTGCTGTGGGACCGCACGCGCGATGACCTCGTGCTGCGCCGGGTGCGGACGGTGGGCTCGTTGCGCATCGATGAACGCGACCTCCCTGCACCGGCCGGACCCGACACGACCGCCGCCCTGCTCGCGCGGGTGCGAGACACGTCACTCGCCGTGCTCGGCGGCAGCGATGCCGCCGACCTGCTCCGCGCACGCGTGGCATTCCTGCGGCATCACCTCGGAGACGACTGGCCCGATCTCTCCCGCAGGGCGATGCTCGCCACCCTGGACGAATGGCTCCTCCCGTGGCTGCCCGGTGCGACGTGCCGCGCCGACCTCGAACGTGTCGACCTGCCGATGGTGATGCAGTCCGCACTCGGGTGGGACCGCTCAGAGGAACTCGCCCGCCTCGCACCCGCGGAGTTCAGTCCCCCGCGCGGGCGTGCGGTGACGGTCGACTACTCGAACCCCGACCAACCGGCAGTTGCGGTGCGCGTGCAGCACATGTTCGGCACGGTGGTGCACCCCGCGGTGCTCGACGGCAGGGTTCCGCTGAAGGTGCAGCTGCTGTCGCCGGCCGACCGACCGATCCAGGTGACATCCGACCTGCCCGGTTTCTGGGCCGGCAGCTGGGCAGAGGTACGCAAGGACATGGCTGGTCGGTACCCGAAGCATGACTGGCCCGTCGACCCGAACGCCTAGCGTTGGGTGCATGGCAGAGTTCGCTTTCACCGAGTTGCTCCCCCTCGGCCCCGACACCACCCCCTACCGGCTCGTCAGCACCGAGGGCGTCGAGGAGGTCGAGACACCGCTCGGCACGTTCCTGCGCGTGTCCCCCGAGGCCGTCAGGAACCTCACGGCCGAGGCCATGCGCGACATCGCGCACCTCCTGCGGCCCGGTCACCTGCAGCAGCTGCGGAACATCCTCGATGACCCCGAGGCCAGCGCCAACGACCGGTTCGTGGCGCTCGACCTGCTGAAGAACGCCTCCATCTCCGCCGGCGGGGTGCTCCCCATGTGCCAGGACACAGGCACCGCCATCGTGAAGGCAAAGAAGGGCCAGTTCGTGGTGACCGGCTCGAACGACGAGGAGGCAATCGCGCACGGCGTGTTCGACACCTACCTCACGAGCAACCTGCGCTACAGCCAGATGGCACCGCTCACCACGTACGACGAGAAGAACACCGGCAACAACCTGCCCGCGGAGATCAAGATCGCGGCGGTGCCGGGCAACGAGTACAAGTTCCTCTTCATGGCCAAGGGCGGCGGGTCGGCGAACAAGAGCTACCTCTTCCAGGAGACGAAGGCGCTGCTCAACGAGAAGACGCTGCTCCCCTGGGTGTTCGACAAGCTGGTGTCACTCGGCACCGCGGCATGCCCGCCGTACCACCTGGCCGTTGTGATCGGGGGAACCTCGGCGGAGCACGCGGTGGAGACCGCGAAGCTCGCGAGTGCGCGCTATCTCGATTCTCTCCCCACGTCGGGCTCTGCGCTCGGCCACGGCTTCCGTGACATCGACCTCGAGGGAAAGATCCTCGATCTCGCGCGGAGCACGGGCATCGGTGCCCAGTTCGGCGGCAAGTACTTCTGCCACGACGTGCGCGTGATCCGTCTGCCCCGCCACGGCGCCAGCTGCCCCGTGGCATTCGCGGTGTCGTGCAGTGCCGACCGTCAGGCACTCGGCAAGATCACCCGCGACGGCGTGTTCCTCGAGCAGCTCGAGACCGACCCCGCGCGGTTCCTCCCCGAGGTCACCCACGAGGAACTGAGCGACGAGGTGGTGCACATCGACCTCACGAGGCCGATGGACGAGATCCGTGCCACGCTCTCCCGCCACCCCGTGAAGACGCGCGTGATGCTCACGGGGCCCATGGTGGTGGCCCGCGACATCGCACACGCCAAGCTGAAGGAGCGCCTCGACGCAGGCGCCGGTCTCCCCGACTACATGAAGAACCACTGCGTGTACTACGCGGGACCGGCGAAGACTCCCGACGGGATGGCGTCGGGTTCGTTCGGGCCGACCACGGCCGGCCGAATGGACTCATACGTGGCGGAGTTCCAGGAGGCCGGCGGTTCGTTCGTCATGCTGGCCAAGGGCAACCGCTCCCGCCAGGTCACCGACGCCTGCCGCCAGCACGGCGGCTTCTACCTCGGCTCCATCGGCGGCCCGGCCGCCCGCCTGGCGCAGGACTGCATCACCAAGGTGGAGGTGCTGGAGTACCCGGAACTGGGCATGGAGGCCGTGTGGCGCATCGAGGTGCGCGATTTCCCCGCCTTCATCGTGGTGGACGACAAGGGGAACGACTTCTTCGACCTGGTGAAGGCCGGCACCCCCGTCAACCTGCGCTGAACGGGGTGCCCCGGAAAAAAACTCCCCGGGGCATTTGCACGGTGCCGGGAACCGAATAGGGTTCAGTCGACGGGCCATCCCGGCCCGGGCAGGGGGCACCCATGAAGGTACGTAAGTTTCTTGCCGGCTTTGCCGGCATGTCGCTGTTGCTGGGCTTTGCACCGGGCGAGGCCGGTGCGGCACGCAAGGCCACGGTGAAGGTGGTGCTCACGGGCGACTGCGCCGACGGCGAGCACGTGGAGGATGCAGACGAGGACGACTGCGCGTTCCTGATCTCGGTCACCCCGAAGTCGAAGAACGTCTCTGCCGTGGTCGAGGTTGCCTATGACGAGGAGGAACCCGACTGGGAAGAGTACGACTCCGGTCGCACGCGCGGCGGTCGTCTCATGGTGGACATCGCGGCCACCGACGAGGACGGGGTGTGGATGGACGGCGTCGTGCGCTACCGGGTGAAGGTGAAGAAGGCTGCCGGTGTGACCGTTCCGAAGATGCGTGACTACAAGGTTCAGTACATCTCTGCCGAGGTCGCCGAGGGAGACGAGGATCTCGCCGAGGAGATGGCCGAGGACAAGGAGTTCAACCAGGAGATGGACCGGGCCCAGGCAGAGAACAACAAGCACATCGAGCAGCAGCAGCCGAACGCGAACATCAGCCAGGGCCGCCCGAGCGGACCGCCGAAGTTCGACAAGGCCGCCGAGTTCAACCGTGCATGCGGTGCGATCGGGTTCGCCAAGAGCGGCTGCGACCAGCTGGTGGCAACAAAGTCCCCGAAGGATGCACTCGCAATCCTCGGCGACAAGGCCGAGGCATGGTGCAACGCTCTCGCCGCGCCGGTGGGCCGCACGATCCCGTGCGCCACGGTGCTGCCGAACGTCTTCCCGCCGTTCTGACCGTCATCTGACGGAACTGTTCCGATGCAAGGGGCTCCCGCACGGGGGCCCCTTCTTCGTTCTCCGGGTCAGTCGGCGACGAAGCCCTTCCAGTTGCCCATGTAGCCGATGAAGGCCTCTGAGAGCCCCTCGTCGCGCAGGGTCGCACGCGCCACGGGCAGCGACCGCGCGGCAAAATCCGCGTTGCCGGCGCACTGCCGCGGGAAATCATGGTGGAGGATCGCGCCGCGGCCGATGGCCACCATGTCGGCACCGTGCTCCAGCGCGAACCGGCAGTCGGCCGCCGAGTACAGCTTGCCCGCCACCGCAAGGCGCACCCCGCCGCGCTCGATGCCGGCGAACACATCAATCAGGCGCCGGTCGGTGAAGCCCTCGTCGGTGCCGTTCTTCGTGCAGTCCCACAGTGACATGTCGATGAAGTCGACCTTTGCCTCGTCAACGAGACGTGCGTAGACCTCCACGATCTCGGCCGTGCGGAGACCGAACCGCTCGGGCGAAAGTCGCACCGAGACGTTGAACGATGGCGACGTGCGGGCGCGGATGCCGTCGATCACCTCGAAGAGCAGGCGCGACCGGTTCGCGAGCGAACCGCCCCAACGGTCGGTGCGCCGGTTCAGCTCGGGCGACAGGAACTGGGCAATCACGTAGCCGTGCGCGCCGTGCAGCTCGACGCCGTCATACCCGGCGGCCTCGCACCGCACGGCCGCGGTCACGAAGTCCTCGGTGAGCTGCTCCACCTCGTCGCCGGCGAGTGCACGCGCGCCGGTGTCGGGGTCGTCGCTGGGGCACACCGGCGTGCCCACAATCTCCCTAGGCGAGCGGTTCCCCGCATGGTGCAGTTGCACGATGGCGAGGCTGTGGTGTCGTTTGATGTCGTGCGCCAGACGGCGGTGACCCTCGATGTGCTGGTCACCGAAGATGCCCAGCTGGCCGGAGAACCCCTTGCCCACCTCCTGCACGTGCGATGCACAGGTCATGGTGAGCCCGAACCCGCCCTCGGCGCGCATCGTGAGCCACCTGTGCTCGTCGTCGGACAGCGTGCCGTCCTCGTGGCTCTGCTGGTTGGTGAGCGGCGCCAGCATGAACCGGTTGGCCATGTCCGGCCCGTGCGCGAAACCGACCGCGTCGAAGAGCGACGTCATGCTCAGCGCAGCAGACCCTTCAGGGCCTCGCGTGTGTCGTGCTGCTCCTCGGGCGTGGCACCGAACTCCACGGCGGCGAAGTCGGTGACCCCGATGCCCGCCAGCGAGGCGACACGGTCCTGCACCTCGGCGACGCTGCCGGTGATGGCGATGTCGGCGGGGCCCGCTGCGCCCTCCTTGTCGAGCATCGCGCGGTAGCTCGGCAGGGTGCCGTACACCGCGAACACCTTCGCGGCACGGGCGGCTGCGGCCTCCTTGTCGGTGGTGACACACACGGGCAGGGCGGCGATCACGCGCGGGGCGGGGCGGCCGAGTTCCTCGGCGGCACGCGTGATGGTGGGGATGGTGTGGCCTGCGAGCGTGGACGGACCGGTGCACCAGGTGAGCGTGCCGTCGGCCATGGCGGCGGTGACACGCAGCATCTGCTCTCCGAGAGCCGCCACCACCACCCCGAAGCCGGTGGAGCCCTTCGCCGCGATGCCCCCGTGCACGCTGTAGGTCTCGCCGGAGAACGAGGCGGCCTCGTTGCGCGACAGCGGCATCAGAACGCTGAGGTACTCGCGAAGGTGACGTACCGGCTTGTCGTAGCTCATGCCCAGCATGTTCTCGATCACGATCCGGTGGCTGAGTCCGATGCCGAGCGTGAACCGGTTGCCCGATGCCGCGGCCGCGGTGTGGGACTGCTGTGCGATCGCGTGCGGGTGGCGCGGGTAGGTGGGCACCACTGATGTGCCGAGCTCGATGCGCGGCACCTCGCGGCCCACGATGGCGAGACAGGTGATGGCGTCGAGTCCGAAGATGTTCGGGGCCCAGAAACTGTGGAAACCGTCGGCTTCGGCGGACCTCGCCTCGGCGACCACGTCGTCCACCGTGCCGTCGTTCACTGCCCCGCCGAAAATGCCGTACTTCATGCGTGCCGACCGTACCAGTCGGCGGGCCGGCATCTTCCGTCCGGGCCCGTCGCCGGGCCCTACGCGAGACTGACGAGCTCGAGCCAGTCGTCACCGAAGTAGTCGACCTGGCCGTCGGGCATGAGGAGCACCTTCGTCGGCGACAGCCGCTGCACGAACTCGGTGTCGTGGCTCACCATGATCAGCGAACCCTTCCAGTGCTCGAGTGCCCCGGCCACCGCATCGCGGCTCTGGGGGTCGAGGTTGTTCGTGGGCTCGTCGAGCAGCAGCACGTTGTTGCGGCCCGTCATCAGCATCGCGAGTGCAAGCTTCGTCTTCTCGCCCCCCGACAGCGACCCCGCCTCCTGGAACACCTTGTCGCCCTGCAGACCGAACATGCCGAGGAGGCCGCGCAGGTCGGTCTCGGACAGGCCGCTTCCGGTGGGCAGGTCACGGCGCATGTGGTCGATGAGCGACATGTGCGGGTCGAGAAGGTCGTGTTCCTGGGCGAAGTAGCCCACCTCCACCCTGTGGCCCCACTCGAAGTGGCCGAGGTTCGCGGTGGTCTGTCCCGCGAGGATGCGCAGCAGCGACGTCTTGCCCGCGCCGTTCAGGCCGAGCACCAGCAGCCGCTCGCCCCTGCCGAGGTCGAACGCCACGTCCTCGAACACCGGCGGGCCCCCGTAGGCCTTCGACAGCCCGTGGGCGCGGACCACCGTCTCGCCCGCCTGGGGCGGGTCGGGGAAGCGCACGTTCAGTTTCCGGTCGCGCCGCACAGGGCCGACGCCGTCTGCCTGGATGCGTGCGATGCGCTTCTCGATGCTGTGCGCCATGGTCGCCTTCGTGGCCTTGGCCCCGAAACGGTCGACGACGTCCTGGAGCCGGGCGACCTCCTTGGCCTGCATCACCGCCTTCTTCGCGAGCCGCGCCTCGTCCTCGGCACGGGCCCGCTTGTACTGGCTGTATGTGCCGCGGTATTCCACCACGGTGCCCACGTCGTCCTCGTCGGGGCGGTCGAGATGCAGCACCCGCGTGATCGCCTCATCCAGCAGATCGAGGTCGTGGCTGATCACCAGCAGTGCCCCGCGGTAGTTGCGCAGGAACTCGAGGAGCCAGGTCTTCGCATCGACGTCTAGGTGGTTGGTGGGCTCGTCGAGGAGCAGCATGTCACTGCCGGCGAAGAGGATGCGCGACAGCTCCACCCTGCGGCGCTCCCCACCCGACAGGACCCGCAGCGGGAGGTCGAGCCGGTCGCGCTTCAGGCCGAGGCCGTTGGCGATGGCACGTGCCTCGCTGTCGGCGGAGTAACCACCCTTCAGACGGAACGCCTCCTCGGCCCGCGAGTAGCGGGACACGTTCCGCTCGCTGGCTTCCTCCTCCATCGCGATGCGCAGCTTCTCGATGCGTTCGAGATCGGCGTCGATGCCGCGGCCCGAGAGGATGTGCGAGATTGCGGTGCGTCCCTCGTCCGTGCTCACCGCCTTCGGGTCCTGGGAGAGGTACCCGGTGTCACCGGTGCGCGTCACCCGTCCGCCCGCGGCCGGGTTGTCGCCGCCGAGCACCTTGAACATGCTCGTCTTGCCCGCCCCGTTGCGCCCGACGAGACCCACCTTGTCGCGTGCGGCCACGGTGAAAGTTGCCCCCTGCACCACGTTGCGTCCGCCCACCTCGACGGTGAGGTCCTTCACCTGCAGCACGCGGTCCCCTACGGCCTCGTAGTTGTGGTGGCGGCGGCCGCTGCCGTGGTGGCCGACGGGACCGTGGTGGAAGGCAGCACCGTGGTGACTGCTGCGGGAACCGTGGTGGCAGCGACAGGGAACGTGGTCGGAACGGCCGGGGTTCCGGCAGCACCCGCGACGGTGGTGGAGGGCATCACCTCGCGACCCATGGAGTCATCCTCGAACTTGGCGGAGATGCAGCCGCCGGTGCCCGAGGGTGCCGGCCCGAGCGCCGACGCCACCGACTTCACCAGGAACGTGCGGCCCGCCGATGTGGGGTGCACGCGGTCGGCATTCAGGATGCCCTCCTGCAGGGACGCCGTGCCCCAGTCGAGGAGCGACACATTCTCGTACGTGCCGGCAATCTCGCGGACCACGTCGTTCACGGCCTTCTGCGAGTCGCGGAAGAGCGTGGTGGTGAGGAGCAGGGTGGGGCGGGGTGCGAGTGACTCCACGATGCGGGTCATGTCGGTGCGGTACCGCTCCAGGTTCGGGCTCTGGTTGGAGCCGAGGAACACCACGGCGGCATCCCATCCCTCGTAGATGCGCTCCCGCAGCACCTCGCGACCGAAAGATGCGGGACGGCCGGCCTCTGCCTCCACCACGCTGCGCCAGCCGAGCACCGACAGTTCACGGCACATCTCGCCGCCGTAGCGGGCCGCGGTGCCGGCGAGGATGGAGTCGCCGATGATGATGACCCGGTTGCCCACGGCCTTCTCGCCGAGGGCAGCGCCCTCACGCGTCGGTGCCCGCAGGGACCCGATGTCAACCGCGGCCGACGCCCCCGCAGGGGATGCACCGGGGATGCGACCCACGCCCTGGAGCACGGCGTCGGTCGAGGACGTGCCCGCTCCGCATGCGGACAGCACCAGCACCGCGGCAACCGCGGCGGGAAGTGCGGGGAGTCTGCGTGGTCTCATGGCCCGACCACGCTACGGCTCGCGCGGCGCGTTTGCTGGGCAGGTCAGCCCCTGCCGCGACGCAGTTCGTCGCGGATCTCCGCGAGCAGTTCGTTCGTGGAGGGACCTTCGTCCGCCTTCGACTGCTCGTCACGGTCACGGAAGCGGTTGTAGAACTTCACCACCACGAAGAGCGCGAGCGCGACCAGCAGGAAGTTCAGGCCTGCCGTGGCGAACTTGCCGAGCTCGATGTGGCTGCCGTTGACGGTGACGTACTTCTTGGAG
>JBMUAQ010000048.1:0-14358 GCA_049454855.1 Ilumatobacteraceae bacterium | reverse complement strand
CGAAGCGCACCCGCGAGAACTCCACCGCACCCACGGGCCGGGCGATCCCCGCGGCCGGGAGATGACGGGGTCGCGGCGGGCTGGCAATCGCGGGCTGCTCGGAGAGGATCTCGTTCACGCGGGTCAGCGCCGTCGCGGCGCGCTGGCCCATCGCCACGGTCATGCCGATGTTGCGCATCGGCCAGATGAGCATGGTGAGATACGTGTTGAACGCCACCAGTTCGCCGAGCGTCATCGAACCGCTCACCACCTGGTGGCCGCCGTAGCCGAGAACGGTGATGAGCCCGATGGACGGGAGCAGATCGATCGCGGGGAGGAACTTTGCACGGATCCGTGCCGCGCCCATCGATGCGGCGCGAATGTCGGCGGCCTCGGTGTCCACCTTGGCCTGCTGCACCGCCTCGGCACCGAACCCCTTCACCACGCGGATGCCCGACACGGACTCCTCCACCACGTTCGCGAGCTGGGCCTGCTCCTGCTGCACCCGGAGGCTGGCCGAGTAGATGCGGTGCGAGAACGACCGCGCTGACACGTTGATGAAAGGCAGCGGTGCGAGTGCCAGGAACGCCAGCAACGGGTTCATCAGCAGCAGCACCACCACGACGAGCAGGATCATGGTGACCTGCGAGGCGAAGATGGGAATGTTCACCACGAAGCTCTGCACCTGCTGCAGGTCGCTCGAGGCGCGGCTCATCAGCTGGCCGGTCTGGGCACGGTCGTGGAAGCCCACGTGCAGGCCCTGGATCTGGGCGAAGAGGCGTTCGCGCAGTGTGCTCTCGGTGACCCTGCTCTCGCGGAAAGCGATGTAGCGCCTCCATGCCGCGAAGATGCCCGCCACAGTCGCGGCCGCGAGGATCAGCAAGGTCCAGAACAGGAGTGCGCCGTCCTCTGCGATCCCGCGGTCGATCGCAAGCCGGGTGAGCTGCGGCACTGCCACCTTGCCCATCGTCCACGACAGGCCCACGGCGACACCGGTGAGCAGCTGGCGCCGCTGCTGGCGCAGCGTGGAGAACAGCAGGGTCCAGGACTCCCGCGGGACGCGCTGGGCCGGCTCGGTCATCGTGCTGCGTCCGCCCCGGTCAGGCGTGGGCCGAGGGCGACAGTGCGCGCACGGCGTCCCAGTGCTTCAGCTCGGGGTCGAACGGCATGATTGCGAGCGACGACGTGGTGACACCGTTGTCGAAGTAATCGCGGATGCGCGCCCGGCAGTGCTCCGGCGAACCGTGCACGATGAGGTCGTCCACCACGGAGTCGGGTATCGCGGCGAGCGCGGCCTTGCGGTCGCCGGCCTGCCACGCGTCCCACATGCCGCGCAGCTCGTCACCGCGCCCCAGCCACGCATGGAACGCCGCGTAGACCGGCACGTTCAGGTACGCCGCGATGGCGAATCGGGCAGCGTTGCGCACCGCCTCGGTGTTCTCCGACGGGCACACGAAGATGCGCGCCACGATCTCCTTCGGCTCGCCACCCGCGGCATCGTGCACCACGGACGCCACCCGCTTCACGTCCTCCGGCGACAACCAGTTGATGATGGTGCCGTCGGCCTCACGTGCCGCGAGGCGCAGCATGCCCTCGCGCAGTGCCGCAACGAGGATGCGTGGCTTCTGCTCGGGCCTGATGCCGAGGCGGAACCCGTCCACCTTGAAGGTGTCGTACGACTTCGCCACCTTCTCGCCCGACAGCGCGTCGTTCAGGAACCTCACCACGTCGCGCACCTTCTTGTAGGGCTCCTCGAACGGGACCCCGTTCCAGCGCTCCACGATCACGTTGCTGGAGGAACCGATGCCGATGGCGAAACGGCCGGGTGCCGCATCGGCAAGCGTGGCCACCGACTGCGCGAAGCAGGCGGGGCTGCGCGTGTAGGCGGGCACGATGGCGGTGCCGAGTCGCAGCCTCGGTTCCCATGCCGCCGCGAGTGCGAGTGGTGTGAACGCGTCCGCGCCGTCTGCCTCTGCCGACCAGATGTCGGTGTAGCCCATGTCGGCCAGCTGCGCCAGCTTGTCGCGGTGGGTGTGCAGCGGCCCGGGAAGCGGAACCGTCATGCCCGGCCTCACCGGCATCCCGTCGTGGCCCTTGGCCCCGTATGCGTTCATTTGTCCTCCCCTGGTTCGCGGTGGATGCGAGCGATGCAGCTCTGGCTGGCGGTTGCCATCAGCGTGCCGTCCTCGGCGTACATGTGGACGAGGCCGTGGCCGAAGCCCCGGCCCACGCCGTGCACCTTGATGTCGATCAACACCCAGGTGGTCGGCACGAGGTTCACCACGCGCAACGTGTTGTCGAGCGAGTTGCCACCACCGCGTATGCCGAGGGCCTGGCCGACGCCGCGGGGCACGAAGTCACCCAGCACGCCGAGAGTCGCCGCGTCCACACCGTCGATCACCTGGGGCAGCCGTGTCCACATCACGGTGTGTCCGTCGTTGTGGGTGCCGTCGAGTTCCTCCTGCGGGCGCACCCTCACCATCCGCTCCTGCATGAAGTCGTGGATGGACTCCCCGGTGGTCCATCGGTGCTCGTACTCGGGGCACTCCCCGGGCGGCGGTGCGGCAGGTGCGGTCTCCCACTGGCCGGAGTGGGGGAAGTCGCGGTCACCCAGGGCCGCGTTCACCACGAGGATCTCGCGCTCCCCCACGTGGGCAACCACACGCGCCTGCGTCACCGAGTTCCCCGCGACCGGCACGATCACGTCGATGTCCATCACCTCGCCGGGCCGCGCGTAGCTGAGGTACTGCGCGGTCGACCAGATGAGGCTGCGCCCGGTGGACCCCTCGAGGGCCGAGATCGCCGCGCCGAGACCGGCACCGCCGTAGAGGAAGTTCCCGCCGGTGCACAGTTTGCGTTCCACCGGCAGCCACCACCTGTAAGGGTTGTGCGTCTGCTGCAGCCCGAGGAAGGTGCGACTGTCCATGCCTCGTCCGACGCTACTTGCGGGGTCCTTCCCCGGACGGATTGGGCCCGGCAGTACTCGGCTAGGTTGCCCCGCATGGGGGACACACCGTGGTTGGGCGACGCTTGTTCGCTGGTTGATGAGTACAGGGCCGGGCGCAGGTCGCCGGTCGAGGAGATGCAGGCCACCCTGGCCGCGGTACGCGCGAGCGGGCTGAACGCCGTGTCGTTCGTCGACGAGGAGGGGGCACTCGAGCGTGCACGTCTCGCCGATGTGTCGCTGCCGTTCGGCGGCGTGCCGCTCGGCGTGAAGGAACTCGACATGGTCACCGGCTGGCCCGACACCGAGGCATCACTCGTGTTCGCCGACCGCATCGCGACCGAGACCTCCATTCCCGTGGAGCGCATCACCGGGCGCGGCGGTGCGGTGACATTCGGCCTCACGACCGCGAGCGAGTTCGGCGGCGTGAACCTGACCCGCACGGTTCTGAACGGCGCCACATCGAACCCGTGGGACCCCTCGCGCACGCCGGGCGGCTCCTCCGGCGGCAGCGCGGCAGGGGTGGCCGGCGGACTCTTCACCCTCGCCACCGGTGGTGATGGCGGCGGGTCGATCCGCATCCCCGCCGGGTTCACCGGTCTCGTGGGCCTGAAGTCCACGTACGGACGCATCCCCCGCGGGCCGCGCGCGCAGTACGGCAACCTCACGGTGACCGTGGGCTGCCTCACGCGCAGCGTTCGCGACACCGCGCGTTGGTTCGACGCCGCGAACGGTCACGACGCCCGCGACCCGTTGTCGCTGCCACCGGTGCACGGGTGGGAACGCGGCCTCGGCACGGTCGAGGTGCGCGGCCTGCGCGTGGCCGTGGTTCCCGACTGGGGCGGCGCTGTCGTGTCGCCGGCGATGTGGGACGTGCTGCTCGAGACGGCGGAACACCTCATCGCCTCCGCCGGGCTCGTTCGCATCGAGGGTGTCGACACAACACTGCCCCGCATGGGCGCCGCATGGTCGATCAGCGGCAACCTGGGCGTGGCCGCGCTGCTCGGCGACAGGTGGCCCGCATGCGCGGAGCAGCTCACCCCCGAGATGCGTGCAGGGATGGAGATGGCCTCCGGGCTCTACAACTCCGAGGCCCGCGCCCGGCTGGAGGAGCGCCGCGCACTGTTCAACGAGCGCATGGCGCAGATCCTCGACGAGGTCGACCTCGTGATCACCGCATCGAACCCTGACGTTGCGTTCGGTGCCGAGGGTCCGTTGCCGGGCACATTCGGGGGCATCAAGGCGGGGGCACGCAACAACGGTGTGCTCACGTTCCCGTGCAACCTCCACGGCAACCCCGGCATCTCGGTTCCCGCAGGCTCGGTCGACGGCCTTCCCGTGGGTCTGCAGATCATCGGGCGGCATTTCTCCGAGCCAGTTCTGTTGGATCTGGCGCTCATCCTCGAGCGCGAGCGTCCGTGGCCTCTCGTGGCACCCGGGGCACCGCTGTGAGCAACGCGGGCCCGCTCGCGGGCATCAAGGTGGTCGACCTCTCGGTGATGATCTCGGGTCCGCTGGCCGCAATGATGCTGGCCGACCAGGGTGCAGAGGTCATCAAGGTGGAGTCGCCCGGCATCGGCGACATGATGCGGTTCCTCGGCTCGCAGAAGAACGGGATGACCGGCATCTTCGCCCTGCACAACCGCGGGAAGCGTTCGATCGGCATCAACCTGAAGTCGGATGCCGGCCGCGACGTGCTGCAACGGTTGGTGTCGGATGCCGACGTGGTGATCCAGAACTACAGGCCCGGGGCCCTCGAGAAGCTCGGGTTCGGCTACGACGACGTGCGCGCCGTGAACCCGGGCGTGGTCTACGTGTCGATCAGCGGGTTCGGTCCCGACGGCCCGCGCAGCGGCCAGCGCGTGTACGACAACGTGATCCAGGCCGCATCGGGCCTCGCCAGCGTGCAGACGGACAGGGCCACCGGCCGCCCCCAGATCTTCCGCACGCTCGTGTGCGACAAGGTCACCAGTTACACAGTGGCCCAGGCGGTGACGGCCGCACTGTTCGCACGCGAACGCGGCAGCGGCGGCCAGCACGTGCAGGTGTCGATGCTCGATGCAGCGATTGCGTTCATGTGGCCCGACTCCGCCATGGATGCGGCGCTGCTGGACGACGACGTGGCACGCACCCCCACCATCGGCGAGAACTATGCCGCCCTGCAGCTGAAGGACGGCTTCGTCACCGTGTCGGCGGTGTCGCAGCCCGAGTTCGAGGGCTACGTCCGCGCGCTGGGCGGCGAGCACCTGCTGGACGACCCGCGCTTTGCCGACACCGCGTCACGGTCGGCGAACGTGGAGGCCATGCGCACCGAGATCAAGAAGCTCACCGACGCCATCACCGTGGAGGACTTCCTCCGCAACGCGGTGGTGCACGACGTGCCCGCGAGCGGCATCAACACCCTGCACGACGTGCATGATGAGCCGCAGGTGGTGCACAACGGCACCTTCGTGGTGCGCGACCACCCGGTGGCGGGTCGCCTGCGCGAGGCACGCAACGCACCGCGCTTCGCCGGCACACCCACGCAGGTTCCCGGGCCGGCGCCGGACCGCGGCGAGCACACCGACGAGATCGTCACCTCGCTGGGCCTCGACCCCGCGGCCCTCAGGGACGCCGGCGCGGTGTTCTGACCGGCTCCGGCCGTGCTTCAGCCCTTGGCCGAGCCTCAGCCTTTGGCTATGGCCCGGCCGACAATCTCCTTCATGATCTCGGTGGTCCCGCCGTAGATCGTCTGGATGCGGCTGTCGGCCCACGCCCGCGCGATCGGGTACTCGCGCATGTAGCCGTACCCGCCGTGCAGCTGCAGGCACCTGTCGACCACCTTGTTCTGCAGCTCGGTGGTGAGGAACTTCGCGGCTGCCGCCTGCTCGACCGTGAGCCTGCCCCCGCAGTGCAGCTCGAGACAGCGGTCGACGTATGCGCTCGCCATCTGCACCTCGCTGTGCAGCTCGGCCAGCACGAACTTGGTGTTCTGGAACGATGCCACCGGCTGGCCGAAGGCCGTGCGCTGGCGCACGTAGTCCATGGTCCAGCGCAGCGCGGCGCGCGCCACGGCCACTGCACCTATGGCCATGCCGAAACGCTCCTGGGCGAGGTTCTCCGTGAGGTAACGGAATCCCATGCCGGGCTCGCCGAGCACGTTCGACTCCGGCACCTCGACGTCGTCAAAGAACAGCTCGGCGGTGTCCTGGGCGTGCATGCCCATCTTGTCGAGGTTGCGGCCCCTTTCGAACCCCTTCATCCCCCGCTCGATCACGAGCAGCGAGAAGCCCCGGTGCCCGGCGTCAGGGTCGGTGCGCACCACGGCGAGAACGAGATCGGAGTTGATGCCGTTCGAGATGAACGTCTTCGCCCCGTTCACCACCCACGTGTCACCGCGCTTCACCGCACTGGTGCGGATGCCCGCCATGTCGCTGCCGGTGTTCGGCTCGGTGATGGCGATGGCACTGATCAGCTCACCCGTCACCATGCGCGGCAGCCAGCGCGCCTTCTGTTCGTCCGTGGCGAGCGCCAGGTAGTACGGCAGCACGATGTCGTTGTGCAGGGTCATGCCGTTGCAGCTGCCGATCACGCCTGTGTCACTGACCTCCTCCTGCATCACCGCGCCGAAGCGGTAGTCATCGACACCGCCACCGCCGAACTCCTCGGGCACGTGGTAGCCGAGGAAACCGTGCTTGCCGGCCTCCAGCCACACCTCCCGCGGCACGATGCCGTCATGCTCCCACTGCTCGTGGTGCGGGACGATCTCGCGGTCGAGCCACGCGCGGAACGCCGCGCGGAACTGCTCGTGGTCGGGGCCGTAGACGTTGCGCTCGAAGAAATCCACGGGGGGAAACTACGCCAGCACGGCGCGGGCCACTAAGTCGGTGCCGAACGCGGTGAGGATGGCCAGGTACATCAGGCCCGTGGCCGCCATCACGGCCGAGTAACTCGGCTCCTCCAGCGCACGGATCGTCACCTCGATCAGCACCGCCGTTGTCACCGCGCACGCCAGCCAGAACCACCCGAGCATGCCGCCCCAGCCGTCGTCCACCGAACCGCCGAGCACGGCGAACATGCCGGTGGGCAGCAGCATCACCACCACCTGGACCGGCAGCACCCACCGCACCGCGTGGACGACCTCGTTCAGGATGCGCCTCGGCATGCCCGGCTGCACGAGGTACCAGTGGCCGAGCAGCATCGCATCGCTCACCGCGCCGAGGAACACCGTGCCCACGGCCACCCTGACGAGCGCCACGGCGGTGTCACCGGCGCCGGCCGCGGCATCGAGTGCGCCGGCGAGCACGCCGACCGCACCGATCACGGGCGCCACGAGGTCGACCCCGGGGTTGCGGCGGCGAACCGTGGCGAGCGCGACGACTGCCACCAGCACCGAGGCGGCCTCGCGCACCGGCACCACGCCGAGCGCGAACCCGCACGCCGCCGCACCCGCAGCGAGCACCGCGTACGTGCCGCGCAGCAGCCACCCGTAGCCGGCGCTCACCTCGTGACGGTGGGTGGTGAACCACAGGAAGAGCAACCCTCCCGCGGCCCACTGCAGCAGCACCGTGGCTGCGTCGAGGCGGATCACGCGTCGACGACCACGAGATCGTGGTTCGCGTTGTTCAGCGCGCGCGGGCCGTTCTCTGTGGCCACCACGATGTCCTCGAGGCGCATGCCCCACTTGTTCGGCACGTAGATGCCCGGCTCCACGCTGTAGGCGTGGCCGGCGGCGATCGGCTCGGTGTTGCCCGACACCATGTAGGGGTCCTCGTGCTCCTCCATGCCGATGCCGTGGCCGGTGCGGTGCACGAACCACTCACCCCAGCCGGCGTCATCCAGCACCGCGCGCGTCACGGAGTCGACCGATTCGCACGTCACACCCACGACGCCGGCCCGGACCCCCGCTGCCTGCGCTCGCTTCAGTGCCTCGTAGGCGCGCGCGATGTCGTCGGGGATCTGGCCCGTGTGCACGCACCGGGTGATGTCACTGCAGTATCCGTTCATCGTCCCGCCGAAGTCGCAGAGCACGATCTCGCCGCGGCGGATGACCCTGCTGCCCGGGTGGTGGTGCGGGCTGGCTGCGTTCTCACCGGCCGCCACGATGGCGAAGTTGACCTTGTCGTGACCCTCGGCGATGAGACGCGCCGAGATGTCGGCCGACACTTCCGCCTCGGTGCGGCCAACCAGCGGGATCTGCCCCGCCTGCAGCTGCGCGGCAACACGGTCGGCAGCGGCAGCGGCAGCGGCGAGGGCATCGATCTCTGCTGCGTCCTTGCGCGTGCGCAGCGGCGCCATCACGGTGACCGAACGGGTCCAGCGGGTCAGCGGCCGCCGTGCCACGAGGTCGACGAGGAATCGCGACCACATCTGGTCACCCACGGCAACAGTGCGCGCGTCCCCCAGCAGCCCGTCGGAGATCGCGATGGGGTCGTCCGTCTCGTTCCAGGGCACCGACCCGAAGACACCGGGCATCGCCGCGACGCGGGGTTCCTCGAGCCGTGGGATCACCAGCGTCGGCGTCCCCGACTGCGGAACCACCAGCAGCGTGAGTCGCTCGAGCGGCATCGCGTGGTACCCGATCAGGTACGGCAGGTCGCTGCCCACCGACACGATGAGCGCGTCGGTTCCCGTGGCGCGCATCTCTGCCTGTGCACGTGCAATGCGGTCGGCATGGACGGCGGGTGTGTTCGTGGCTGTCATCGTGCTCCGATCGTGACGGGCACGGCCGACGCGGCCGCCTCCCGTGCGTGGTAACTGCTGCGGGTGAGCGGGCTCGACTCGACATGACCGATGCCGAACGAAGTGCCCCACTCACGGTAGAGGTCGAACATCCCGGGCTCCACCCACCGCGACACCGGCAGGTGGTTCGTGGTGGGCCTCAGGTACTGGCCGATCGTGACGATGTCGACACCCACGGCCGCGAGGTCGCGGAGCGTCGCGCGGATCTCGTCATCGGTCTCGCCCATGCCCACGATGATGCCCGACTTCACGGTGAGCCCGCGTGCCTTGGCGCGGGCCAGCACCGACAGGCTGCGCGCATACCCGGCGCTCGGGCGCACTGCCCGCTGCAGGCGCGAGACCGTCTCGATGTTGTGGTTCAGCACGTCGGGTGCCTCGTCCAGCAGCACATCGAGTGCATCGCTGCCGCGCACGTCGGAGATGAGCGTCTCCACCCCGATCGCAGGGTCGACACCGCGGATCGCGCGCACGCACGCTGCCACGTGCGCCATGCCGCCGTCGGCGAGGTCGTCGCGGGCCACCATGGTCAGCACGGCAAACCGCAGCCCGGTGCGGCGCACCGCCTCGGCAACGCGCGCCGGCTCGTCGGGATCGGTGCCCTCGGGTCTACGGGTGTCCACGAGACAGAAGCCGCACGCCCGGGTGCAACGCTCGCCCAGCACCATGAACGTGGCGGTGCCGGCGTCCCAGCACTCCGACAGGTTCGGACAACCGGCCTCCTCGCACACGGTCACGAGCGACAGTTCCTTCAGGGTGCGGCGCAGCGCGAGCACGTTCTCCCCGTGGTTCACCCTCGGCCTTATCCAGTCGGGCTTGCGCTCGCTGATGTCGATGGCCTCCCCCACGCCGGCACGGGCGAGACGGCCCATCAGCCTCACGGGTTCACCGGGGCCGGCACCGCGCGAGAACGGGCTGAGGTCGTCGGGCACCTCCCGCCACGCCACGTCGTGACGTTCCGCGGCACCACCGGCGAACGCCGCGGCTGCATGCCGTGCCACCACGTCGACGACCGCGCGCATGTCGATGTCGATGCCCTCCTCGGCAAGCGAGGTGACCGGCCAGCCGGCGATGCCGCACGGCACGATGCGCTCCCGCATCCACGAGAGGTCGGTGCTCACGTTCAGCGCGAAGCCGTGCATCGTTCGCCGCCTGCCGACGCGAACGCCGACCGCACAGATCTTGCGCGGCGCACCGGAGCGGACGCCCACCCACACACCGGGGTACCCATCGAAGCGGTCGACATCGTCGAGGCCCATCTCCCGCAGCGAATCGATGATCACCTGCTCGAGTCGTCGCACGTACCCGGCGGAGTCCGCGGGTCCGTCGCCGCGGCCCTTCGGGGGCAGAACGAGCAGCGGGTACCCCACGAGCTGTCCCGGGCCGTGGTAGGTGACATCGCCACCGCGGCGCACCTTCACGAGGTCGGCACCGACCTCCGCGGGAACGCACAGAAGGTTGGTGGCAAGGTCGGCGGAAGGGCCGTGGGTGAACACGTGCGGGTGCTCGAGCAACAACAGGTGGTTGCCGCGGCCCGAGGCAAAGACGGCCTCCTGCACCGCGAGGGCCTCGCGGTACGGGACCCTCCCGAGCCAGCGGACCTGGAGCGGCGACGTCATGACGAGGTTCTAGACCTCGCTCGACCAGTCGCGCGTCTCGAGGATCTCCTTCACGCGCACCAGGAATGCGGCTGCGTACGCGCCGTCAAAGGCACGGTGGTCCCAGGCCATCGCGAGGTTCCCCACGGGATGGATGGCAATCGACTCACCGCCGCCGGGCACGTCGATCACGACGGGGCGCTTGCGCACCGCATCGGTGGACAGCACGGCCACCTGGGGCTGGCTGATGATCGGCATGGTGAGCACCGAGCCGGCCGAGCCGTTGTTGGAGATGGTGAACGTGCCGCCCTGGATCTCGTCGGGGGTGACCTGACGGCGGCGCGCGCGCACTGCGAGGTCGTTGATCTCGCGCGCAATCGCCCTCAGGCGCTTGCCCTCGGCGTCACGCACCACCGGCACAAGCAGGCCCTGGTAGTCGAGGTCGACCGCCACGCCGAGGTCGACGTACCGGTGCACCACCAACTGCTCACCGGCGACCGAGGCGTTCATGTGCGGGAAGTCCGCGATGGCATCCACCACGGCGCGCGCAACGAACGGCAGGTACGTGAGACCGAAACCCTCGGCCGCGCGGAAGGCATCCTTCTCGCGCGAGCGGGTGGTCTCCACGTTCGCGTAGTCCACCTCCACCACGCTGAAGGCGTGCGGGCTCACGCCCTTGCTCATCAGCATGTGGGCACCGGTGGCCTGACGGATGCGCGAGAGCGCCACGACCTCGTCGCGTGCCCCGGGAACGATTGTCGGGCGCGGTGCCGCCGGCGCAGCAACCGCAGGGGCGGCACCCGGAGCTGCGGCCGAGGCTGCCGGCGCGGCAGGCGCGGGGGCGGTGCCCCGGGCAGCACCGGAGTCGATGGCGGCGAGCACGTCGTCGCGGGTGATCCGTCCGCCCGGCCCGGTGCCGTTGATGCGCGATGCATCGAGACCGTTGTCGGCAATCAGACGGCGCACCACGGGCGACAGAACCATTCCCGAGGTTGATGATGCAACTGCAGGTACAGGTGCAGGTGCAGGTGCAGGTGCAGGTGCAGGTGCCGGTGGCGCGGGTGCAGGTGCCGGAGCAGGTGCCGGAGCAGGTGCCGGTTCGGGAGCAGGCGCTGCGGCGGGTGCCGGGGCAGCAGCAGGTGCCGGAGCGGGAGCAGCTCCCGCATCGCCGACCACCGCGATCACGGTGCCCACGGGCACTGTGTCACCCTCGGGAACGCGGATCTCCACGAGCACACCTGCCACCGGAGAGGGAACCTCGGTGTCGACCTTGTCGGTGGACACCTCGAAGAGCGGCTCGTCGGCCGCCACTGTCTCGCCGATCTTCTTGAACCAACGGGTGATGGTTCCCTCGGTGACCGTCTCGCCCAGCTGGGGAAGGGTTACTTCTGCCATGTGTCCGTCCTCGTCGTGTCCATCATCTCAGGAGTTGATGCTGCGCCCGGTCATCGACAGGGCGGTCTCGCCGAACAGTTCCGACAGGCTCGGGTGCGGCTGCATGAAGTGCGCAATCTCCTCCACGTTGGCCTCCCAGTTCACCGCCAGGTAGCCGCCGGAGAGCTGCTCCGTCACCCACGGACCGCACATGTGCACGCCCAGCACCTGGCCGGCGGTCCCGTCGGGGTTCTTCTTCGCGATGATCTTCACGAGGCCGTCCAGCTCGCCGAGGATCTGCGCCCGGCTGTTCGCCCGGAACTGGTGCTTCGACACCACCACGTCGTGTCCTGCGGCACGTGCCTCCTCCTCGCCGGGGCCCGCCCATGCGACCTCGGGCTGGCAGTAGATGGCCCAGGGAACGCGTGCGTAATCCACCGGCACGCACTTCTCGCCCAGCACCTGCTTCACCGCGAGGATGGCCTCGGCGTACGCGACGTGCGCGAGCTGCGGTGTGTTGATGAGGTCACCGATGGCCCACACGTTCGGGGCCGACGTGCGGCACCACTCGTCCACCTCCACGAAACCGCGCTCCGACACCTTCACGTTCGTGGCCCCGAGGTTCAGCTGGTCGGCGAACGGGCGACGGCCCACAGACACGATGACGGCATCGACCTCGAGTGTCTCGCCCTCGCCGAACGTGAGCACGGTGGAACCGCTGCCCGTCGGCGCGTGGCCTCTCACCGTGACGCCGGTCTTGATGGCGATCTTCTTCTTCTGGAACGCCCGCACGACGACGTTCGCGAGGTCGGCATCGAGACCGGGGAGGATCTTCGGCAGCCCCTCGAGAATGGTGACCTCCGCGCCGAGGTCGGCGAACGTGCTCGCGAACTCGCACCCGATTGCCCCGCCACCGATGACGGCGATGCGCTGCGGGATGCGGTCGAGCATGAGCACCTCGTCACTGGTCATCACCGGGCCGCCGGGCTCGAAACCGGGAATCACCCGCGGCACCGAACCGGCCGCCAGGATGACGTTGCGCCCGCTCACCGTGCTCACGGCGCCGTCGGCAGCGGTGACGGTGACCGAGTTGTCGGCGTTCAGCGCACCCACACCGACCAGGTACGTGACCTTCTTCGCCTTGGTGAGACCTGTGAGACCCTTCACCAGACCGTCGACGATCTTCTGCTTGCGTGCCTGGGCGGTGGCGAAGTTGGTGTCACCCACCACCGTGGCGATGCCGAACTCGTTCGCGTGCTCGGCGTGGCGGCGTGCGGCGGCTGTCTCGAGGAACGCCTTCGCGGGGATGCAGCCGCGGTTCAGGCACGTGCCGCCGATGGTGTCCTTCTCCACGAGTGCCACCGACAGGCCGGCCGAGGCACCGTAGAAAGCGGCTGCGTACCCGCCGGGGCCACCGCCGACGATCACAAGGTCGAACTGGTCAGCCATCGTGTCTCCTCTGTGTGCGGACGTGTGCCCCGGGCCTCGTCAACGGTAGCCGTTATGCGGCAGTGGACCACTGGGATTGCACTCCTGCGCGCAGGTATGCCACGTTCACGGTGCCCTCGCTGGCGGGGAACACCACCGAGCACCGCTCGCTCCCCGCACCCACCGTCGTGCAGGTGGGCGTGTCGAGTCCGTCCCACGGCCCCGACACGGGCGCACTGACCTCCCCGCCCGCCAGCATCCGCCAGCCCTCGAGCGCATCGGCGCCGTCGACGCCGGACATCGACACCTCGACGACGGTTCGGCCCTCCCCCGGTGTGACCGACACCACGGACACCGTCATGTCACCGAGGGTCGCCTCTTCGCCCATCGCGAGCAACGTGACCTTCCCGTCATCGGTGGCTATCTGGAACAGTTTCACCCCGCCCGCAAGGACGATCGCGAGTCCACAGACGAGCGCGGCGAGTATCAGCCTGCGGGTGCTCATCGCCCTTCAGGCTAGGGCCGCAACGGAACAGAACGCCGCCGCGGGGTGTTGTGACTTCCATGAACATTCTCGTCACCGGTGCGTCCGGACTCATCGGCCGTGCGCTCGTGCCCCGTCTCGAGGGCCTCGGCCACACGGTGGTGCATGCCGTGCGTCGCGCGCCGCGCAACTCCTCCGAGCGCCGGTGGGACCCCGCAGCCGGCACCGTCGACGCCGGGTTCCTCGACGGCATCGATGCGGTGGTGCACCTCGCCGGTGCGGGAATCGGTGACAAGCGCTGGTCGGACGAATACAAGCGCGAGATTCTCGAGAGCCGCACCAAGGGGACGTCCGCTCTCGCGGATGCGATCTCGTCCGCCGCGGTGAAGCCGAAGGTGTTCCTCTCGGGTTCCGCCATCGGCATCTACGGACCGCGAGGCGATGAGGTGCTCGGAGAGGACGCAGCACACGGCGATGGTTTTCTCGCCGACGTGTGCGAGCAGTGGGAGGCCGCAACCGCCCCCGCCGAGCGCGCCGGGGTGCGCACCGTTCATCTGCGCACGGGCATCGTGCTGTCGAAGGACGGCGGCGCACTCAAGAAGCAGCTGCCCCTGTTCAGGCTGGGGGCCGGCGGTCGTTTCGGCAACGGCCGTCAGTGGCAGAGCTGGATCTCGATCGACGACGAGGTGGGCGCGATCGTCCACCTGCTCGGCTCCTCGCTGTCGGGCCCGGTGAACCTCACCGCACCCGAGCCCGTGACGAACTCCGGCTTCGCACAGGTGCTCGGAAAGGTGTTGCGGCGCCCCGCGTTCATGCCCGTGCCGTCGTTCGGC
>JBMUAQ010000047.1:0-14364 GCA_049454855.1 Ilumatobacteraceae bacterium | reverse complement strand
GCGCGCCTCGGGCGGCAGGTTCCACCCGAGCGCACGGCCGACGCGCGTGCCGGCCACCACACCCTCGGTGAGGCTGTTCGATGCCAGACGGTTCGCGCCGTGCACACCCGTGCACGCGGCCTCGCCCACCACAAAGAGGCCCTGCAGGGCGGTGACACCGTCGAGATCGGCACGCACTCCCCCGCACACGTAGTGCGCGGCAGGTGCCACGGGGATCAGCTCGCGCTGCGGGTCGAGCCCGGCGTCGCGGCACGAAGCCGTGATGGTGGGGAAACGCTCGGCGAACCTGTCGATGGCGCGCGCATCGAGATACACGTGGTCGTCGATGCCGGCGGGTGCCTCGGCCATGCGCCGGCTGATCGCGGACGCCACCACGTCGCGCGGCGCGAGGTCCTCCTGGGGGTGCACGCCGCGCATCACGCGGCGACCGGCGGCATCCACGAGAAATGCCCCCTCGCCGCGCACGGCCTCGCTGATGAGGGCCTGCTGGCCCGTGGCATCGGGCCCGCGCCACAGAACCGTGGGGTGGAACTGGATGAACTCGAGGTCGGCCACCGGCACCCCGGCACGGATGGCGAGCGCGATGCCGTCGCCGGTGACCGCGGGCGGGTTGGAGGTGGACGCGTACACCTGGCCGTAGCCGCCGGTGGCGACCACCACCGCGCGGGCGCGCACGGTGCCGACGCTCTCGACGCCACCGTTCTCGTCGAGCATCGCCACGGTGACGCCGGCAACCGCGCGGTTGCCGTGCGCATCGACACCGATGATGAGGTCGAGACCGAACGCGTGCTCGGCGATGCGCACACCCGCGAGGCGCACCGATTCGTCGAGGGTGCGCTGCACCTCGGCACCGCTCTGGTCGCCACCGGCGTGCACGATGCGGTTGTGCGAGTGCCCACCCTCGCGCGTGAGCGCCACCTTGCCGTCGCTCCCGGGGTCGAACGCCGCACCGAGCCGCATGAGGTAGCGGATGGCGGTGGGTGCCTCGGTGACGAGCGTGCGCACCGCGGTCTCGTCGCACAGTCCTGCGCCGGCCTCGAGCGTGTCGCGCACGTGGTTCTCCAGCGAGTCACCCGGGTCGAGCACCGCGGCGAGACCGCCCTGGGCCCATGCGGTGCTGCCGGAGGCGAGTGCATCCTTGGTGATGAGGAGGACGTCGCGCACGGGGCGCGCAGCGAGGGCCGCGGAGAGACCGGCGGCCCCGGAGCCGAGCACCACCACGTCGGTCTCGGCCGTCCACGTGGCCTCTGGTGCCGCGAGGCGCGCGGGGATGCCGCTACTCGCCGACACGCGACGGCGTGCCGATGGCGATCATGCGCTCGACAGAGGCACGCGCCCTGTCGGCGATGTCACGCGGCACGTCGACGACATCGTTGCCGGTGCGCAGCGCGTTCTCGAGCTTCTCGGGCGTGATCATCTTCATGTACTTGCACACCGCCGCCCGGTTCACCGGCGCGAACTCGGTGGTGGGGTTCGCCTTGTGCAGCTGGTGGAGCATGCCGGTCTCGGTGGCCACCAGTACCTTGCGTGACTTCGTGGTGCGTGCAGCCTCCAGCATGCCGCCGGTGGAGAGGATGCGCGTGCGCTCCTTCGGCACCACGCCCTGAGAGGCCAGCCACATTGCGCTGGTGGCGCAGCCGCACTCGGGGTGCACGAACAGTTCGGCGTCGGGCTCGGCCGCCACCATGGCCTTCAGCTCGGCGCCGTTGATGCCGGCGTGCACGTGGCACTCGCCCATCCAGATGTGCATGCGACGCCCGGTCATGCGCTGCACGTGCGCACCGAGGAACTGGTCGGGACAGAAGAGGATGTCGCGGTCGGCGGGCACCGACGCGACCACCTCGACGGCGTTCGAGCTGGTGCAGCAGATGTCGGTCTCGGCCTTCACCGCGGCCGTGGTGTTCACGTAACTGACGACCACCGCACCCGGGTGCTCGGCCTTCCATGCGCGCAGCTGGTCGGCGGTGATGGTGTCGGCCAGCGAGCAGCCCGCACGCTCGTCGGGGATGATGACGGTCTTGTCGGGGCTGAGGATCTTCGCGGTCTCGGCCATGAAGTGCACTCCGCAGAAGATGATGGTGGACTGCGGCACGGTGGCCGCGATGCGCGACAGCGCCAGCGAGTCACCCACGTGGTGCGCGACGTCCTGGATCTCCGGCACCTGGTAGTTGTGCGCGAGGATGACCGCGTCCTTCTCGTCGGCGAGTGCACGCACGCGGGCGGCCCAGTTCTGGTCGAGGGAGGTCACGCCCTCAGGCTATGGGCAGAGTGCGTCACTAGTTCGCTTGTGAACAGATGCACACGGCCTGCGGACAGGTGTCACGCGGGCACGGCACCGCGGGTGCACGGTGGCTCGAACCAGAAGCGTGCGATGGCCTCGGCAAGCGAACCGGTTGCGGAACCGGGGTCGGTGACGACCTCGTCGGGATCGTCGGCGAAGCGCAGCACGCTCGCGGTTCCCTCGTTCGACACCAGCACGGTGAGGCGCACGCGGCGGCGCCGGGCGTGCTGGCTGGGCGGACACGACATCTCGCCGTTGTCGTCGAGCGGTGCGGCCCATCCCGTGGTGACGATGGCAGCGGCACCGAACGAACGGGCCAGGGCGCTGGAGGGTTCGCTCAGCAGTCGGTACACATCGGGGTGCGAACCGAGCAGGCACGGCGGAGGTTCGTCGACCACCGCGTCGGGCAGGTTGATGCCGTAGAGGCGTGCGCCGGGGAGCTCGAAGGAGTCGATGATTCCGTGGAGCTGCTGCTCGGCGCGGACCGCGAGGTCCATGACTGCGGTGGGTGTCGTCGGTTCGTTGTTCACGGCGGCCATGTGTACGCCCGGGGTGTGCCACGGTCACCGGCAAGGAGCGGGAGAGGCGGAGGGCGTCTCAGCCCGACAGACCGCGGGCCGTGCGCACGAGCCGTGCACCGAAGCGTCTCCCGGGGCTGGCACCCATGCGCTCGAGCGGGCCGCTGAGGCTGACCGCCGCGACGATGGCCCCGGATGCATCCGTCACGGGGGCGCTCACCGATGCCACGCCCTTCTCGCGCTCCTCGGAACTCTCGATCCAGCCCCCCGGGGTGGTGCGCTGGCCCGACAGCACGCGCCCCGCCGACCCGCGCGTCAGCGGCAGAAGAGCGCCCACCGGCACGATCCAGCGCAGGCCGTGCGATGACTCCCAGCTCACGATGCAACGGCGAGACGCGCCCTCGGCCACGTACACCTGCACGCTCTCGCCGGTCTCGTCGCGCAGTTCCCCGGCCGCCTCGCGGGCGCGCTCGATCCAGGGGAACTGCTGGGTGGCAGCACTCGCCAGGCCGACGAGCGAGGCACCAACGCAGAACGCTCCGTCTGCGTCGCGGCGCACGGCTCCGTGTGCCTCGAGTGCCAGCAGCAGACGGTGTGCCGTGGCGCGCGGCAGGCGCGTTGCCTGCACCACCCGGGCCAGCGACATCGGTTCCTCGGCGAGCGCGTTCAGCACGGTGAACGCCTTGTCCAGGACACCGACCCCCGATACGCTTTCCATCAGCTGGGAAGTGTATCCCAAATATTGAGACGACCCGCACGGTCGGACGAGGACCACAGATGACGACACCGATGACCCTCCCGCAGAAGGTGTGGGACCAGCACGTGGTGCATTCGGCACCCGGCGAGGCCGACCTTCTCTACATCGACCTCCACCTCGTGCACGAGGTGACGAGCCCGCAGGCCTTCGACGGTCTGCGCATGAGCGGACGCACGATCCGCCGGCCCGACCTCACCGTGGCCACCGAGGATCACAACGTCCCCACCGAGAACATCCACCTGCCCATTGCCGACCCCATCTCGGCGCGCCAGGTTCAGGTGTTGCGCGACAACGCGGACGAGTTCGGCTTCACCCTGTTCCCCATGGGCGACCCCGGCCAGGGGATCGTGCACGTGATCGGGCCGGAGCAGGGTCGCACGCTCCCGGGCATGACAATCGTGTGCGGCGACAGCCACACAGCCACCCACGGCGCGTTCGGCGCGCTCGCGTTCGGCATCGGCACCAGCGAGGTGGAGCACGTGCTCGCCACGCAGACGCTCCCCCAGTCACGGCCGAAGTGGATGTCGGTCACCGTGGAGGGCGACCTCCCCGCCGGCGTGACCGCCAAGGACATCATCCTCGCGATCATCGGCGAGATCGGGACGGGCGGCGGCATCGGGCACGTCATCGAGTACCGCGGCTCGGCGATACGTGCGCTCTCCATGGAGGGCCGCATGACGGTGTGCAACATGAGCATCGAGGCCGGTGCGAAGGCCGGTCTCATCGCACCTGACGAGACCACGTTCGAGTACCTGAAGGGACGCCCCAACGCACCGCAGGGCGCCGCATGGGACGCGGCCGTCGAGGCGTGGAGGCAGCTGCGCACCGACGACGGTGCCGAGTGGGACAGGGAGGTGTTCATCGACGCGACCACGCTGCGGCCCCACGTGTCATGGGGCACCAACCCCGCGCAGGTGCTGCCGATCGACGGCACGGTGCCCTCGCCCTCGGACTTCCCCGACGAGACCACGCGCAACACCGTGTCGCGCGCGCTCGAGTACATGGGTCTCGAGCCCGGCACCCGGCTGCGCGACATCGCAGTGGACACCGTGTTCATCGGCTCGTGCACGAACGGCCGCATCGAGGACATGCGCGCCGCCGCCGCCGTGCTGAAGGGCCGCAAGGTGTCGGTGAAGCGTGCGATGGTGGTGCCCGGCAGCCACGCCGTGCGCAACCAGGCCATCGCCGAGGGCCTCGACAGGGTGTTCACCGATGCCGGCGTGGACTTCCGCGAGCCCGGCTGCTCGATGTGCCTGGCGATGAACCCCGACAAGCTCGCCCCCGGCGAGCGCGCCGCGAGCACCAGCAACAGGAACTTCGAGGGGCGCCAGGGCCGCGGCGGACGCACCCACCTGGTGGCCCCCGCAGGCGCCGCCGCCACCGCGGGGGCGGGACGTCTCGCATCACCGGAGGACCTCTCATGAAATCGTTCCGCATCGTCACCGGTCGCGGCGTGCCGCTGAAGCGCAGCGACGTGGACACCGACCAGATCATCCCCGCCGACTGGCTGAAGCGCGTGGAGCGCACCGGCTTCGAGAAGGGCCTGTTCAGCACGTGGCGTGACGACCGCAGCTTCGTGCTGAACGACGAGCGCTACGCGGGTGCCACCGTGCTGGTGGCCGGGCCGTCGTTCGGCGTGGGGTCCTCGCGCGAGCACGCGGTGTGGGCGATCCAGCAGTACGGGTTCGACGCGGTGATCGCACCGAGCTTCTCCGACATCTTCCGCAACAACTGCACGAAGAACGGTCTCGCCCCCGTGGTGCTGCCGCAGGCGTCGGTGGAGCGGCTGTGGGAACTGATCGAGTCCGACCCGGGCACGGAGATCACCATCGACATGGAGAGGCTCACCGTGGAGGTGCCGGCGGCCGGGTTCAGGGAGACGTTCCCGATGGACGCACCCACCCAGCACCGCTTCCTGAACGGTCTTGACGACATCGGCATCACGCTGACGCACGCCGCGAAGATCGACAGCTTCGAGAAGAACCGCCCCGCCTGGCTGGCGAAGTAACTACCTGACGAACGCCACGATCAACGCGGTCTGCGCTGACATCAGGGCAGCCATGATTCCGACCATGGCGATTGTCTGGCGACGGGCCGAGTCGGCAATCTTCTTGCGGAGAGTCTCGGATGCTTCCCGGATGTCCGACCGCAGAAGCATCCCCTGGGTCTCCAGGTCATCCTTCGTGACGAACCGTGAATAACCGCCGTGAGGAAGGTGTTCCATGAGCGTCTCCCCGGCCTCGTCGCCCAGCACCTCGTGGGCTTTGTTGGCAAGCGTACGCCTGTCGTTCTCGTAGCTCATGAGCATCGCTCCCCGTTTCGGTCCGCCGTGGGGCTGTCCCCGTCGACCGACCATGTGGGCATCGGTCACAGACGGTCGGCGAGGCCCGTTGCGCGACGCACCTTGGTACTGACGGCCGCACGCACCTCGGCCTCGGTGGCCACCACCACGAGTTCCCTCCTCGGTCGCGACACGCCGGTGTAGAGCAGCTCGCGGGTGACAATGCGGGACTCCCCGCCGGGCAGAACCACCACGACCCTGTCGTACTCACTGCCCTGGCTCTTGTGGATGGTGAGGGCGTGCACGGTCTCCACATTCGGGAGACGCGCGATCGCGACGTCCCATGGGTCGTCGGGGAGACCGAACCAGGCACGGTCCTCGCCGTTCACCCGGCAGATCACACCCACGTCGCCGTTGGCGAGGTCGAGCGTGGGGTCGTTGCGCAGCACCAGCACCGGGCGTCCCGGGTACCAGTCGGCCGCTGCTGCCGGGCCGAGCGCGGCCTCCACCTTCGCGTTCCACTCGCGCACACCGAGTCGTCCGGCGCGCACCGCAGACAGCACCTGCAGCTCGTTCTTCAGCCGCAGTGCGTCAGCCACCCGACCCTCGACGGCCGCCGCTGCCATGGCGCGGGCATGCTCCACCACCCCGGATGCGAGCGCGTTCAGTTCGTTCATCTGCGCGTCGGGGTCGATCCACGTGAGCCCCGGTGCACCGGACCGGAGTGCATCGACGGCCGCCTGCTCGTCGCCGTCGCGGACCGCGGCCGCGAGCAGTGCGATCTGCGAGTCGGCGGCGAACCGGTGCTGGTCGCCAAGGGGAACCACCCGCGTGCTGAGCGGGCTCGACTGTCTCTGCGTCGCCGCGGCGATGTCGGCGAGCACTGTGCCGGACTCCACGCTTGCCAGCTGGTCGGGGTCCCCGACGAGCCACAGCTGCGAATCGGGTCTCAGCGCATCGAGCAGACGGGCCATCACCGACAGCGACATCATCGATGTCTCGTCGACGATGACGAGACCGTGCTCGAGCGGTGCGCCCGCGTTGTGCTGCCACCTCGGGCTGCGCCCGGGCGCGTAACCGAGGAGACGGTGCGCGGTGACCGACGGGGCCGCCTCCAGTGCGGCACGCACGGCGGGCCCCGCGTTCTTCTCGGCCGCGCGCTGCAGCAGCACGGTCTTCATGTGGCGTGCCGCCTTGCCCGTGGGCGCGCAGAGCGCGATGGAGCGCACCTCGGAATCCGACATGGCGGCGAGCTTCGTGGCCACGAGCGTGGTCTTGCCGGTGCCGGGACCGCCGAGGATGACCGTGACACCCCTCGCCCCGTCGAGCAGCAGGCGGCGCGCGACGGCGACCTCCTCGGCGTGCACCCGCCGCAGGTACAGACGGTCGCCGTCGATCACGAGCGGGGTGCGCGGTGCGGTCACCGTGCCCGGATCCGAGACAAGGTCGCTTGCGGCCGTGAGGTCGGCGAGCCATTCGTCGGGATCGGTCCCGCACACGGCATCAGTGGCCGCGATCCCCCAGAGGTCGAGAGTGGTGAGGTCGAGGCAGCTGTGCCCGTCGCGCACGGTGCGCAGGCACAGTGCCACCGCGAGCCACACGCGCAGCGGCCGGGCCGTGTTGCCGGCCAGCGACAGCAGCACACGCGCCGCCTCGACGTCGGCCGGCGACACGGTGCCGGACTCCACGTACGGCGCCACACCGGCGGGAACCGCGAGACGCGCCGTCACGGCCGCTCCCCCGCGAACAGCGCGGACAGTCGGGTCCACAGACCCACCGGCGCCTCCCACACGAAGACACCGGAGGTGCGCCCGTCGATGACGGGTGTGCCGGGGCCGGACATGCCGCGCACGAAGAGGTACGCGAGACCCGCGACGGTGGCATCAGCGTCGAGATGCGGTGCCCGCCACCGCAGGTACCGATGCACCGCCGTGCCGTAGATGAGCGCCTGCAGCGGGTAGTGGTGATGCGCCATCTCGGCGAGCATGCGGTCGTGCACGTAGCCGTCGATGACACGCGCGTCACCCTCGCGGTCGAGACGGTTCGTCTTGTAGTCGGACACGAACAACCGGAACGTGCCGTCGGCAGCAGGGACACGGATGAGCGCATCGATCGACCCGTTGATGAGACCGGCGAGCGGGACAGCGAACGACGGGTGGTCGAGCAATGATGCGTAGGGAACAAGAACGTCACCCCCGGGGAGATGGGTGAGCAGCACCCCCGCGATGTCGCGCACGGTGACCCCGGCGGAGAGGTGCGCGAGCGACATCTCGAAGTTGAGCTCGGCGAGCAGGTTCGGCAGGCCGAGCGACACGAGCGTGTTGTCGCCGAGCGACGGACCGAGCGGCGTGCGCAGCACAGCGAGGATGCCGCGCTCGAACTCGGCCGCGTGCTGACGGCCGAGTCGTCCGCGCACGGTGCGGGCCACGACATCGCGCACGTGAGCCTCGAGGTCGGGATGGCCGGGGTCGATCCGCTCCATGCAGTTGTGGAACACCGTGCCCACGTGCGTGCCCCCGGGAACGCGGGCCAGCGGCATGTCCCCCACACCGAACGGTGCCCCGGACGGTGCGTAGGCAACTGACGCCTCGAAGAACGGCTTGCCCTCGTCGCCACCGGGAGCGGACTCGCGGCCGCCACGGTGGCCGCGCTGTGCCTCGGTGATGCCGGTGAACGAGGTGCGCCTGTAGGTCTGCTCCAGCGACCCGGGCAGGGGTGCCGTGACGAGACCGGCCGTTCCGGGGGGTGTCATCACGAAGGGGGCAGGTGCGGGCAGTGAGCCGAAGTCGACGCATGACACGTTCGGGGAACCGCCCGAGAGGGCCTCGGCCGACATCGTGGTGGCCACTATCGAGCCCGGCACGTCGGGCGAGTGCATCACGGTGACATGGTGCTTGGCACGTGTGACCGCGACGTACAGGAGCCGCGAGTACTCCTCCACGGCCTCCTGGAGGCGACGGGGCTGGCAGAGCGCCGACTGCATGTCCACCACCCAGCCGACATCGATGACGCGGCCCGACACCGTCGTGCCGCCCGAGGTCTTGTTGTCCGACGCGAGCAGTCGGTACACCTTCATCGACTCCGATTCCTTCACGAGCTCGGGTTTCCAGAGGTCGGCCACCACCACCAGCGGGAACTCGAGCCCCTTGGCCACGTGGATCGTCATGATCTGCACGGCATCGGCATCGCTCTCGACCCGTCGGCTGACCACCTCGGACGCGCGGTCGACGAGGCAGAGTTCCTCGAAGGCCTCGAGCGCCCGGTCGGGCGAGCACGCCTCACCCGCGGTCTGCGCATGGAGGAGCTCCCCGATGTGGGTGAAGTCGGTGAGCCGGCGCTCGCCCGCGTCGGTGGCGGCGAGACACGAGAGCCGGTCGGCATCACCGAGGACGGCGGTGACCATTGCGGCAACCCCGTCGGTGCGCATGATCGCGGCCCAGCCCGCGAGGACGGTCTGCAGTGCGACAACTGCCCGGTCGTCGCGCAGGGCGGGCGAGTGCGCCCGGTGCCCGAACAGTGGCGTGAGCATGAGGTGGCGCGTGCGCCCCTCATCGGACACCCGTTCGAGTGCGCGCAGGAGGATGCGCCAGTGCTCGGCCGTCTCCCCCTCCATCACCGAGGAGGTGCCGGTGCTGACCGCCGGGATGTCGAGCCTGCGCAGGCGTGACTCCACCATCTGGCCGAACGGGCCCGACTTCACCAGCACCACCACGTCGCGCGGCCTCACCGCACTCCCCTTCACCTTCACCCCCGAGGTGAGCAGACCCGCGACCCTGGCGGCCACGGCGTTCGCGAAGTCGACCTGCTCGGTGATGCCCGTGCAGGCGACCACCTCGACAGGCGGGACGCCCGCGACCAGCGACCGTGCGTTCTTCGCCGGGGCATCAACGTGCACGTATGAGATGCCGGGGCCGAACTGCGACCCGGCGAAGAGGTCGTTGACCCCGTCGAGCAGCGGCTGGTCGGAGCGCCAGTTGGTGCTGAGAGTCCTCACCGAACCGAGACTCCGCTGCGTCGTGTACGCGTCGATGTCGGCGCCACGGAAGCGGTAGATCGACTGCTTCGGGTCGCCCACCGCGACGAGCGAGCCGTCGTGCCCGCCGCCGAGCGGGAAGATGCGGGAGAAGATCGCCCACTGCTGAGCATCGGTGTCCTGGGCCTCGTCCACCATGACATAGCGGTAACGGCGGCGGAACTCGGCGCGCACCGGCTCGCGGGCAGGATCGGCCAGCACCTCCCTCGCCCGGCTGATGATGTCGTCGAACGACGGCTGGTCAACGGACCGCTCGACCACCGTCTGTGCGCACCCCTCCACGAGATCGCGGACGCGCGCGAGCAGGGTGAGAGAAGCAGCGTCCCGTCCGTCGTCGTCGAACCAGAGGGGGGTGAGCGGTTCCTTCACCTTCGCCGCCACTGCCAGCCTGATGCGTGCCTCGTCGAGCGCCGGCGCAACCGATGCCGTGTTCACGAGGGCATCGTTCACCGTCTCGGCGACGAGACGTGCCTTGTTGTCCTCCCCCGCCGCTACCGACGCGACACCGGCGAGCGACAGCACCTTGCTGCAGATCGAGTGGATGGTTGCGATGCTTGCGGTGTCGTACTCGATCACCGCACGCATCAGGTTCCTCGCCCTCGCGGTGACCACGGCACGGTCGGGGTGATTGAGCGCGGCGAACAACCGGTCGTCGGGGTCACCTTTGCCGGCGAGCAGCGCGTTCGCGGTGTCGACCATGCGGCGGCGCACCCTGTCGCGCAGTTCCGCGGCGGCGTTCCTCGTGAACGTGGTGACGAGAACCTGGGAGATGCGGAGTGTGTCGTCGAGCGCGATCTCACGCGCGATGACAGTGGCAATCGACCATGTCTTCCCCGTGCCGGCACTGGCCTCCACGAAGGTTCCGTTGGGCAGTGCGTCGACCGAGGCGTCGAAATCGGGTGTGGGTGCGGCGGTCATGCGAACACGTACCTCGTGGCCAGCGTCTTCACGGTCTTCGAGGGGTTCGGCGGCTTCACAGAGCCGGCGGCCTTCCCGAGCACGGCATCCCTCTGCGGGACGGCCCGGATGAGGTCGGCGAAGAACTGCCGTTCCGCCCCGGGGTCGGGGTACACCGCGTCGAACCGCGGACGGGGCCCGTACAGCAGCGACTCCGGGGACGACGGGTACCTGTCGGAACGGAGGCAGCTGTCGAACGCATGCACCGCACCGGCGGGGTCGGGATCGGAGAGCAGTGACCATGTGTCGCCGAACATCGGGAACGGCGCCGCGACGGCACGGTGCAGGAGTCCGACGAGGTTGGCCACCCGCGATGCCGCGACTGCACGTGTGACCGCGGTGTCGAGCCCGACGAACCGCGCCTGCGTCTTCTGGTCCCTGGCGTGGTGGCTGAGCACGAGTGCGCCGTCGAACACCTCACCGGACGCGACGAGGCACATCATCACCAGTGCCGCTGACTCCACCGACAGTTCCCTGCCGCCGCGGAGGAAGGGGTCGAACACGAGCAGGTTCTCGAGGGTGCGGTGCACCTTCACCGCACCGGTGACCGTGGCGTTCCCGACAGGGACCGAGATGGAAAGCGTCTCGACGGCGCCGGTGTCGAAGCCCCAGCCGAGCGCGACGGCGGCGAGGCTGTCGACGACAGCCGTGACGTGCCGCGTGACCGGCACCTTGTACTCCCCGACGGGGAGGTTCCCCGTGGTCTCCTGCACCTTCTTCCACTGCGCATCGTCGAAGCCGGAGAGACGGGCCGCAAGCAGGTCCTGTGCGAGCTCGATGATGCGGTCGTTGTCGACCTGGAGGGGCACGGTGGCCGGTTCGTCCTCCGGCGTGTCCTTCCATGTGTCGATGCGCAGACCGTCGTTCAGGAATGTTCGCAGCGGGTTGCGACGGAGCCTCTCGAGCCCGGCGAAAGGGATCTCCCCTGCGGGTGCGGGAATGACGCCGGAGGCGGCACCGCCGGCCGGCCCGGACGCCGCGGCGCCGCCGATGGCCGCCGCCGTGACGGAATCATGCGACCAGACGATGCCGGGCACCACCCCGCCCGCCACGAAGTTGCGGGGGGACAGGAAATGGCGCGGGTGGAGGTGCTCGATGACGGGCACCTCGTCGACGATGCCCGCACCGCACCGGATGCAGAGGTCGACGAACTCAGCGAGCGGTGTGATGAGAGGCAGTTCCTTGTTGTCCTTGATGTTCCGCCCGTTGCAGGTGATGACGACACGCTCCGACGCCGCGCACACCGCATCGAGGATGGCCCGGCGGCCGTCGAGGCGCGGGTCGACGTCGCCGACGAACCGCTGGCGTTCGGCAAGATCATCACCCTCCGCCTCGCCCGCCGAGCCGGTGCCTTCGTCGAACCCCACCAGGCACACCACCCTGAACGGGACACTGCGGAGCGGGATCATGGAGGTGACGGTGACCGCCCCGGTGCGCAGCGGCTGGCGTCCGGGGACCTGCTCCACGAGTTCCACCAGAAGGTCCGCGAAATGATCGAAACGCACCGGCACGGTGTCGGCACCGTCGGGTACAGCGGCAGACATCGACGCGAGAGCCCCGAGCGCGTCGTCGAGACCGCCGGTGGAGGGGTCGCACAGCTCGCACAGCGCATTCTCGACGGCCTCGCACCATCCCGTGACCGTGCGCTCGCCGGAAGTGACGGTCTCCTCGAGGACGGCGAGAACACTGACGATGCGGGCCAGCACCGACACCGGGCGCACGTCGGCGCTGTCGAGGTTCTCCATGGGCACCACGCCGCCGAGGCCGGGTTGCGGTTCACCGTCATCGAGCACCGCGCCGAGCAACGCTCGTTCGATGGCGAGTGACCACGTGTGTGCGGGGACCCCGAGCGACACCCCGCGCCGCGCCCTCTGGTCTGCGTCGAGCCCCCAGCGCACCACCGCGTTGTCGATGAATCGTCGCCACGCCGCGACGTCGTCGGACCCCGCCTGGAAGTGACGCATCACCACGGGCGAGGTGGCGACAGCGAGAACGTCGGCCACCGGGAAGCGACCGCGCACCGCACGGACCAGATCGGCGAGAAGCTGGGAGCCGGGGTCGACCTGGCGCAGCGACCGGTCGGCCACCACCACCGGGACCGTGCGGGGCTCACCGTTGATGATGTATTCCTTGGCGAACGCGGACTTCACGAGCGGCGCCGCTGCCGCGATGTCGGCACAGAGCACGACGATCTCGTGCGGCTCCAGATTCTCGATGTCGACGAGCGCATGCAGGACGGCGTCACGGACCACCTCCACCTGGCGCGCGAGATTGTGCGCACGGTGCAGACGCAGCGACATGTCGGCGGGGTCGAACCCTCCGTCGGTCGCCGTGCCGGTGACCACGGTTGCCTTCACGCGCGCAAGCAAGGAGTCGAGCGGCGGTGCGCCCGGCGTTTCACTCGCCTCGCACCCGATCCCCTGGGAGGCGAGCACGGCCTGCATCTCGCGGGAACCGCGCAGCCATGACTCAACCAGTGGATCGACGGTGTCGTCGAAGCGTTCGTCGGGGTCGCGAAGCGGTGCGATGCCGGGTGTGACGGGGAGGCCGGCGGCGGCGTGCGACCAGCGCCCTGCGAGCACCGGCGAGGGATTCACCATCACGACGGTGACGGGTATCCAGCGCGAGAGTGCCCTCAGTGCCTGGGCATGCCGCACCGACAACGACTGGAGGCCCGCAACAAGCAGCCGGGACGGCAGGCCGCCGGGGCCATGCGCCGTGCCGGAGTCGATGACGCGACGCACGACGACGGGCCACGGCTCGCAGTTGACGGCACGGCGCACGCGCTGCCACAGCTCGAACTGCCACATGTCCTCCGCAGCAAGTGGCGGGAGCGTCACGAGGTGCTCACCGGCATGCTCCCCTTCACCGACAGCGGCTCCGACCTCGGGCGAGAGAACCGCGTTCCCCTTCTCCCACTCCTCCACCATCGCGGGCCGACGTGCGTTGTAGCGGTCGAAGCGGTCGGCAATCGCGCGTGCCGCCCTCAACCCGCCACCGAGCCGCTCCACCTGGTCGGCGAACAGCGGGTCGGGCGTGGCGACGACGCCCAGAACGGACATGGTGAGGTGCTCGACGTCCCACGGGTCGACGGCACCCCGTTCGCGGCCGAGGAGCCGGTCGATCGCCCCGAGGTACTCGATCTCGATGTTCATCGCGACACCGTCGGCACGGCTGCGGCCGTCGGCCGACACGGTGCAGCCGGTGCGGTCGGCAATCTGCTGCAGGAGCCACGCCCTCACGCCTGCGTTCGGGACGATGATGTGGTCGGGCTCGAAGAGGTCGCGACCCTCACGGTCGGCGAGGAAACTCTCCACCGTGGGGAGGACGGACGCAAGATCGGGCACGAACCGCACGGTGAGGTTGTGTGTTCCCGTCGTCCCTCCCGTCATCTGCAACCCCCGTTCATCCACATTCGCCCACCCACGCCGCGTCACCTGACGGACAGGGGTTCACAGTCTGTCAGAGGGGTGAGAGGGGGGTCCGGGCGCCGGCCCCGACGGTCAGAGGAACGTGCGGAGGTCCCTGAGCCGGACG
>JBMUAQ010000046.1:0-14454 GCA_049454855.1 Ilumatobacteraceae bacterium | reverse complement strand
TGATGCCGATCGAGGACGTGTTCACGATCACGGGTCGTGGCACGGTGGTGACCGGCAAGGTGGAGCAGGGCAAGGTGCACACCGGTGACGAGATCGAGATCGTGGGTCTGCGCGAGACGCAGAAGACCACGTGCACGGGTGTGGAGATGTTCCGCAAGCTGCTCGACGAGGGCCAGGCGGGCGACAACATCGGTGCGCTGCTGCGCGGCACGAAGAAGGAGGACGTGGAGCGTGGTCAGGTGCTGTGTGCGCCGGGTTCGATCACGCCGCACACGAACTTCGAGGGCCAGGTGTATGTCCTGAAGAAGGAGGAGGGTGGCCGTCACAAGCCGTTCTTCAACAACTACAGGCCGCAGTTCTTCTTCCGCACGACGGATGTGACGGGCACGGTGAACCTGCCTTCGGGCACGGAGATGGTGATGCCCGGTGACAACGTGTCGATGACGGTGGAGCTCGGGAAGCCGATCGCGATGGATGAGGGTCTGCGTTTCGCGATCCGTGAGGGTGGCCGCACTGTTGGTGCGGGGCGTGTCACCAAGATCATCAAGTAACGACCATGGCAAGCAGCATCCGCATCCGCCTGAAGGCATTCGACCACGACCAGCTGGACAAGTCCACGCGTGCGATCGTCGAGACCGTCGCCCGCACCGACGCCAAGATCCGCGGTCCCATCCCGTTGCCGACGGACAAGCACCGGTTCACGGTCATCCGTGGTCCGCACATCGACAAGGACTCCCGCGAGCACTTCGAGATGAGGATCCACAAGCGTCTCATCGACATCGTCGAGCCGAACGCAAAGACCGTGGAGTCCCTCCAGCGCATCGAGCTGCCGGCAGGCGTCGACATCGAGATCAAGATCCAGGGCTGAGCCCCGGGGCACATCGAGACGGGGGCGGCCGGGCGGCCGCCCCTTGTCGTTGTCGGGGCGTCATTCTTCGGAAATTCTTGACGGGCGCCCGTGCAGTCGGGTCGGCAGTTCGGATAGATAAGCACCATGAGCTTCGAGCCCCACTGGATCAACACCCCGCCCCAGTTGCACGACTCGCCCGCCGGGCGGCGCAGGGGCCGAACCCTTCCCGTGGTCATCGTGTCGATGGTGGCCGGTCTCCTGGCCGGCGTCGTCGGGGGTGCCGTGGGCGCGAACCTCGTCGACACCGGTGGCGGGAGCTCCGGCGCGCCGGTGGTCACCGCACCGCCTGTTGACCCCTCGAAGGTCGGCAACACCGCGGTCGCGAAGGCGGCCGCCGTGATCGCACGCAGCGTGGTCACCATCGATTCAGTGGGCAACGACGGGGAGGCCATCGGCACCGGCATCATCCTCACCTCCGACGGCGAGGTGGTCACGAACGCGCACGTCGTCGAGGACGCAACCGAGGTCCGCGTCGTGCTGGCCGGGGAGACGGAGCCGCGCACCGCGAAGGTTCTCGCCGAGGACGCGAGCAACGACCTCGCCCTCGTGAAGATCGACAACATCACCGGGCTCACTCCCGCCACCCTGGCCGACCCCGAGAGCATCGCGGTAGGGGACCAGGTCGTGGCCGTGGGCTACGCACTCGATCTCGACGGCGGTGCGAGCGTCACGAGCGGCATCGTGAGCGCGCTCAACCGAACCATCACCGACGAGAACGGCGCCCTGAACAGGCTCATCCAGACCGATGCCGCCATCTCGTCGGGCAACTCCGGCGGGCCGCTCATCAACATGAGCGGACAGGTGGTGGGCGTGAACACGGCCGTGGCACGCAGCACCAACACGTCGTCCGCCAACAACATCGGCTTTGCGATACATGTCGGCGAGGTCAAGCGGGTGGTCGAGGTGCTGCGCGACGATGCGAACGGGACCGGGCGTCCGCAGGGCTACCTCGGTGTGGCACTCGCCGACCGCAGCGACGGCGGCGTGGGCGCGGTCGTGAGCGAGGTGGAGTCCGGGTCCCCGGCAGACAAGGCCGGCCTGAAGGTGAACGACGTCGTGCTGTCGGTGGACGACCCGCCGATCACCGGCCAGGGGGCCCTCATCGGCATCATCCGCGACTCCACGAGCGGCGACGAGGTCACGATCGAGGTGTCCCGCGACGGTGAGAAGGTCACGCTGACCGCCACCCTCGTGCCGCGTCCTGCAGGCTGACGCCCGCGCCGCTTCCCGCGCCTCGGCTGGCCGTGGTTAGTCTTCGCCCATGGGGGAGACAACAGGTGACCTGACGTTCGCGACTCTCTGGGAGGCCGTCGCGGATGCCGTGCCCGACGCGCCGGCCGTGGTGTTCGCTGACCGACGTTTCACGTGGGCGCAGTATGACGAGAGGTCTGCACGTTTCGCAGCGGCAATCGCGGCGGCCGGCCTCGGGCCCGACGACAAGGTCGGCCTGTACCTCTACAACTCGAACGAGTACCTCGAGGCCCACTTCGGTTCGTTCAAGCAGCGTGCCGTGCCCATCAACGTGAACTTCCGCTATCTCGGCAACGAGCTCCAGTACCTGCTCGACAATGCCGACTGCCGTGTGCTCGTGTACCACGCGTCGCTTGCCGACCGCGTCGCCGAGGTGATCGGCAACCTTCCGCTGCTCCGCCTCGTGGTGGAGGTCGACGACGGTCCCGCAACTGCGGTCGTGCCGGGGAGGGTCGGCTACGAGGAACTGCTCGCGTCCCATTCGCCCGCGCCCCGCATCCCCCGCTCCGCCGACGACGTGTACATGCTGTACACGGGCGGCACCACCGGGATGCCCAAGGGCGTGATGTACCGCATGAGCGAGATCACCGCCCAGTTCGCCACCAACGGATTCACCGCGCAGGGAGTGCCCGTGCCGGGTTCGTTGCCCGAGATTGCGGCAACAGTATGCGCCCTCCACAGCGAGAACGGCCCGTTCGTGTCGGTGCCGTGCTGTCCGCTGATGCACGGCACGGGGATGTGGATCGGCGCGATGATGCCGCATGCGACCGGCGGCACGGTGGTCCTGCTGCCGTCACGGAAGTTCGACGCCGATGAACTCCTGCAGCTGGTGGAGACGGAGGCCGTGAAACAGGTCGTGATCGTCGGTGATGCATTCGCACGACCGATCGCCGACGCTCTCGATGCGGCGGTGCGCGCGGGCCGCCCCTATGACACCTCGTCGCTGCTGCGCATGACCTCGTCGGGGGTCATGTGGACCCAGGAAGTGAAGAACCGTCTTCTTGACCATGTGCCGGCGGTGATGCTGGTCGATGCGATGGGGTCCACCGAGGGGGCCATGGCCACGAGTGTCACGACGCGGGGCTCGCTCGCGCCCACGGCGAAGTTCGCGCTGAACCCGACAACGAAGGTGTTCGCCGACGACGGCACGCAGGTCATCCCGGGTGACGGTCGCACCGGAATGGTGGCGAACGGCGGTCTCACCCCGTATGCGTACTTCAAGGACCCCGAGAAGTCGGCACGCACGTTCCGCGTCATCGACGGTGTGCGGTACTCGTTCCCCGGTGACCTCGCCACGTTCGACGACAACGGGCAGATGGTGCTGCTCGGCCGCGGCAGCCAGGTGATCAACACCGCGGGCGAGAAGGTGTTCCCGGAGGAGGTCGAGGAGGCGGTGAAGCGCGTCGACGGTGTCGTCGACTGCCTCGTGGTCGGCCTCCCCGACGACAAGTTCGGCCAGGCGGTCGTCGCGGTCGCGTCGCTGCGCGACGGTGCCGAACTCGATGAGTCCACCGTCATCGCATCGGTGAAGTCGCAACTGTCGGGGTACAAGGCCCCGAAGCGGGTCGTGTTCGTCGCCGAGGTGCCGCGCGCACCGAACGGCAAGGCCGACTACCCGGGCGCGAAGGCCCTCGCCGAAGCGGCAACACGGTGACCGTTCTCGACAGTCCGCATCTCGGCGCGTCGCGTCCGTTCGGGCTCGGGTACTGGCCGCTCCCAGAGGATGCGCCGTCGCGCGGGATACCGCGTGAGGACGTGCGCATCGTCAGCCCCGACGGGGCACTGGTGCGCGGGATCCTGTGGACCCCGCCGTCGGGAAGGTGGAAGACGGCGGTGATCCTGTCGCATCCGCGCGGCGACTTCTCGGTGCACTACGCGTGCCCGTTGCTCGCGGAGGCCGGCTTCGCGGTGCTCGGTTTCGGCACCCGCTACATGGGCAACGACACCGACTGCCTGCACGAGAACTGCATCATCGACGTCAAGGCCGCGCATGACTTCATGGTCGCGAGGGGTGCGGAGTCAGTGGTGCTCCTCGGGAACTCGGGCGGCGGGTCGCTCATGGCCATGGCGAACGCGGAACTCGGCATCGGCGACGGGTGGATCGGCATGGCGGCCCACCCCGGCGAGGGAGTGTTCATGCTCCAGGTCATCGACCCCTCGGTGGCCGACGAGGCCGATCCGTTCTCGCGGGTGCCCGAGCTCGACATGTACAACCCCGACAACGGCTGGCGGCCATGGCCCGAACCCTGCTCCTACGATCCCGCCTGGCTGGCCCGCTACCGGGAGGCCCAGGTGTCGCGGGTGGCCCGGCTCGATGCGGTGGCCAAGCAGTCGATTGCCGACTCCGAGGCGGCCGGGGAGGCCCTGAAGGGTGTTCACAAGGGCACAAACCCTGCTGAATGGGGTGATTTGCGGGCCCGGAGGGTGTTCACCCGCTACATGACCATCTACCGAACCCTGGCCGACCCCGCCTATCTGGACCTGTCAATCGACCCCGATGAGCGTCCGATGGGGTCCCTTTTTGCCTTCCCCGACCCCATGGAGGCCAACTACGGCCGGGGCGGCCTGGCCCGCACCATGACCGCCAGGGGCTGGCTGTCCACGTGGTCGGGCCTGTCCAGCCATGCCCGCCTTGCCGACACCATGCCCCGGGTGACCGTTCCCACCATGCTCGTGCATCCCACGGGCGACACCGAGATCCGGGTGCGACAGGCCATGGAGATCGTGGAGAACGCCGGCGCGCAGGACGTCACCTACCTCGAGATGAAGGGCGCACCCCACTACCTGGAGGGCCACCGACGGCCGGCCATGGATGCGGTGGCCGACTGGTTGAGGGCCCGCTACCCGGTTTGACCGGCATCCCCGGGGCCCGTCACGGATGGCCGGGCCGTCCCGAAAACCCCTGATTCCCCCGGTGGCGGGGCTCCGGGGCGCCGATAGCGTTCAACCTCCGCGAGTCGGGCACCCGCCCGGTTCGTTTTCGGATCGATCGTCGAACACAGAGAAATCGACGTCCGTGAAGGCCGGCCTGCCGGAACCGCACGGCACAACCCAGTTGAGTGCTCCGTCGGCAAATGCGCCGTCGGAGCATTTGCGTGAAGAAGCAGAACGAGAAACGCCATGGCACAAAAAGCGATCGTCGGCGAGAAGGTCGGCATGACACAGGTGTGGGGGGATGACCAGCGCGTCATCCCGGTCACGGTGCTGCGTGTGGAGGCCGCACGCATCGTGCAGGTGAAGACCGCGGACCGCGACGGCTACAACGCTCTCCAGGTCACCTACGGACAGAAGAAGGCGGACAAGCTGAGCCGCCCCGAGGCCGGCCACTTCGCCAAGGCGAACGTCGAGCCCGGTCGCCGTCTCGTGGAGCTCCGCCTCGACTCGGTCGACGGCTTCGCCGTCGGCCAGGAGATCCTCGCCGACGTGCTGGCCGCGGGCGACAAGGTGGATGTCACCGCTGTGAGCCGCGGCAAGGGTTTCGCCGGCGGCATGAAGCGACACAACTTCAACGGTCAGGGCGCGAGCCACGGCAACCACAAGCACCACCGTGCACCGGGTTCGATCGGCTCCTGCTCGTTCCCCGGCCGCGTGTTCAAGGGCCTGCGCATGGCCGGTCACATGGGTCACCAGCAGGTCACCACCCTCAACCTCGAGGTCGTCCAGACCGACGCCGAGCGCGGTCTCGTACTTGTCAAGGGTTCGGTCCCGGGCCCGAACGGCGGCGTTGTCATCGTGCGCAACGCAGTGAAGGCGAAGTGATCCAGATGGCATCCGTCGACGTGAAGAACACCAGCGGCAAGAGCGCAGGAACGGTGGAGCTGGCCGACGGCCTGTTCGCCGTGCAGCCGAACGTGCCGGTGATGCACCAGGTGGTCACCGCCCAGCTGGCGCACCGCCGCTCGGGAACGCAGAGCACCAAGACCCGCGCCGAGGTCTCTGGCGGCGGCAAGAAGCCGTTCCGCCAGAAGGGCACCGGCGGCGCCCGCCAGGGCTCGATCACCGCACCGCACTACACGGGCGGCGGCATCGCCCTCGGGCCGAAGCCGCGCAAGTACACCAAGCGCGTGCCGCGCAAGATGGTGCGTCTCGCGCTCGCGTCGGCCCTCTCCGACCGTCGCAACGAGGGCAAGGTCGTCGTCGTCGATTCCTGGGGCTTCGCCCAGCCGAGCACCAAGGACGCCGTGAAGGCGCTCGCCGCGCTCGGTCTCGGGGGCAAGGTGCTCGTGGTCGTCACCCCGGCCGACGAGAACACCATGAAGAGCTTCCGCAACCTCCCCGACGTTCAGATCATCCTCACGGGCGAACTGAACGCCTACGACGTGCTCTGCAACGACTGGGTTGTCTTCACCAAGGACAGCCTCCCCGCAACAAAGGACGCTGAGTGATGAAGGACCCCCGCGACATCATCCTGAGGCCCGTGGTCTCCGAGAAGAGCTACGCCCTCATCGAGCAGGACGTGTACACCTTCCAGGTGCACCCCGATGCCACCAAGCCCGAGATCCACGACGCAGTCGAGGCCATCTGGGGCGTGAAGGTGCTGCGCGTGAACACGCTCAACCGCAAGGGCAAGTTCACCCGCACCCGCAACACCAACCGGCTCGGGAAGCGTCCCGACTCGAAGCACGCCATCGTCACCCTTGCGGCGGGAAGCAAGATCCCGCTGTTCGAAAGCTGAGTTCCCCATGGCAATCCGCAAGCGCAAGCCCACCAGTGCCGGCCGTCGTTTCCAGACGGTCTCCGACTTCGCCGACATCACGAAGTCCACACCCGAGAAGACCCTGCTCGCCAGCAAGTCCTCGTCGGGCGGCCGCAACTCGTACGGTCGCAAGACCGCCCGTCACCGCGGTGGCGGGAACAAGAACCAGTACCGCATCATCGACTTCAAGCGCGTGAAGGACGGCGTGAAGGCGAAGGTCGTCGCGATCGAGTACGACCCGAACCGCACGTGCCGCATCGCTCTTCTCCACTATGTCGACGGCACCAAGAGCTACATCCTCGCGCCGAAGGGCCTCGAGGTCGGCACGTTCGTCGAGAGCGGCCACGGTGCAGACATCAAGGCGGGCAACGCCCTGCCCCTGCGCTTCATCCCTGTCGGAACCATCGTCCACAATGTGGAGCTGCGTCCCGGCCAGGGCGGCAAGATGGGCCGTTCCGCCGGCATGGCGGTGCAGCTGGTCGCCAAGGACGGCGACTTCGCAACCCTGCGTCTTCCCTCCACCGAGATGCGCCGCGTGCTGCTCGACTGCCGCGCCACGGTGGGCGAGGTCGGCAACAGCGAGCACGAGCTCGTGAAGATCGGCAAGGCCGGCCGCAACCGCTGGAAGGGCGTGCGCCCGCAGACCCGCGGTGTCGCCAAGAACCCTGTCGACCACCCGCTCGGTGGTGGCGAGGGCAAGACCTCCGGTGGCCGTCCCGCGGTTTCGCCGTGGGGCCAGCCCGAGGGCCGCACCCGCAACAACAACAAGTCGTCGCAGTCACTCATCGTGCGCCGGCGCCGCACAGGGAAGGGACGGAGGTAGTCCATGTCGCGCAGCCTGAAGAAGGGGGCGTTCGTCGACGAGCACCTGCTCAAGAAGATCGACGCCGCCAACGCGAGCGGCGACCGCAAGGTCATCAAGACCTGGTCGCGTCGCTCCACGATCGTGCCCGACATGGTCGGTCACACCATCGCCGTGCACGACGGCCGCAAGCACGTGCCGGTGTACGTCACGGAGTCCATGGTGGGTCACAAGCTCGGTGAGTTCTCGCCGACGCGCACCTTCAAGTTCCACTCCGGCCAGGAAAAGACAGCGAAGAAGTAAGCCATGACCGGACCGAAACTCAACGAGAAGAACCGCGAGCCCTGGGGCACCAAGGGCGGCACGCGCGCCGTCGCGAAGTACGTGCGCATGTCCGCGTCGAAGGCACGCGTCGTGCTGGACCTCGTCCGCGACAAGGACGTTCAGACTGCCGACGAGATCCTGAAGTTCACCGACCGTGAGGCCGCGCGCGTCGTGCGCAAGGTGCTCGCCTCGGCCGTGGCGAACGCCGTGGAGAACGACGAGATGCAGGCCGACGACCTCTTCGTGAGGGCCTGCTTCGCCGACGAGGGCCCGACCCTCAAGCGTTTCCGCCCGCGCGCCCGCGGACGTGCAGGCCGCATCAACAAGCGCACCTGCCACATCACCGTCGTCGTCGACGTCATGAGCGAGCAGCAGATCGCCGTCCGCGACGCGAAGACCACCTCGCGCGGTGGCGGAGCCGCCAGCCGTCGTGCGCGCGTGGCCGCGAGCCGCAAGGCCACCGAGCCCGCCCAGAACGAGGCACCGGCCGAGGACAACGCCGCTGCCGCAACGACCGAAGAGAGCGAGAGCTAATGGGTCAGAAGATCAATCCGTACGGCTTCCGTCTCGGTGTCACCACTGACTGGAAGAGCCGCTGGTTCAGCGAGCGCGAGTACAAGGACTACCTCACCGAGGACTGGAAGATCCGCGAGTACCTCATGACCACCCTCGAGGACGCGGCCGTCAGCCGCGTCGAGGTGGAGCGCACCCGCGACAAGCTGCGCATCGACGTGCACACCGCACGCCCGGGCATCGTCATCGGCCGCAAGGGTGCGAAGGCCGACGAACTCCGCGCAGGTCTCGCCCGCATCACCGGCAACAACCGGCTGCAGCTGAACATCGTGGAGATCAAGCAGGCCGAGCTCGACGCAGCGCTCATCGCGCAGGGAGTCGCCGACCAGCTGGTCAACCGCATCGCCTTCCGCCGTGCGATGAAGCGCGCGGTGCAGAACGCGCAGAAGTTCGGTGCGCTCGGCATCCGCGTGCAGTGCTCGGGCCGTCTCGGCGGTGCCGAGATGAGCCGCACGGAGTGGTACCGCGAGGGCCGCGTCCCGCTGCACACGCTGCGCGCCGACATCGACTACGGGTTCCGCGAGGCGCGCACCAGCAGCGGCCGCGTGGGCGTGAAGGTGTGGCTCTACAAGGGCGACATCGTTCCGTACAAGACGCAGTCGCAGGACAAGATCTCGCGCGAGGCCGCCATGGCGGTCGGTGGCACGTCCGGCCAGGCGGCACTCGAGGCACAGCCCGCCGCCCGCAAGGTCGTGTCGTCGGCCGGCCCGCGCGCCGGTGCAGAGGTCGAGCCCGAGGTCGCCCCGCTCGTGAAGGAGGCCGACCCCGAGTTCGAGCGTCTCCTCGAGGAGGAGGAGGCGATCGAGCGCCGTATGCACGACTCGCACGAGACCCCGAAGCTGCGGGGGGAGGACTGACCATGTTGATGCCCCGCAAGACCAAGCACCGCAAGCACCAGCGCGGCCGCATGAAGGGCGTGTCGAAGGGCGGCAACGACCTCGCGTTCGGCGAGTACGGCATCCAGGCTCTCGAGCCGGGTTGGATCACCGCACGCCAGATCGAGGCCGCACGTATCGCCATGACCCGTCACATCAAGCGCGGCGGCAAGGTGTGGATCAACGTGTTCCCCGACAAGCCCGTCACCAAGAAGCCGGCCGAGACCCGCATGGGTTCGGGCAAGGGCAACCCCGAGTTCTGGGTTGCCGTGGTGAAGCCGGGCCGCGTCCTGTTCGAGCTGTCGTACCCCACTCCCGAGATCGCCCGTCAGGCTCTCGAGCGTGCGGTGCAGAAGCTCCCCATCAAGGCGCGCGTCATCACGCGCGACGAGTCGATCTGAGCGGAGGACCACCATGGCACGCAAGACAGACAACCTGAAGGAACTCGATCTCGCGGGGCTCGTTGCCGAGCTCCGGGCCTCCAAGCAGGAGGCCCTCAACCTGCGGTTCCGCCTGGCCACCGGCCAGCTCGACTCCCATGCCGAGCTGCGCAAGGTGCGCCGTCAGATCGCCCGAATCAACACCCTCATCCGCGCGAAGGAGATCGCGGCGGCCGAGGCAGCAGCGAAGTGAGCACCGACATGACCGAAGCAACAGACACCGACCGCTCGGCCCGCAAGGTCCGCGAGGGTCTCGTGGTGTCCAGCAAGATGAACAAGACCGTCGTCGTGGCGGTGGTCGAGCGCGTCCGTCACCCGAAGTACGACAAGTTCGTGCTGCGCACGAAGAAGCTCTACGCGCACGACGAGGCCAACGACGCGAACGTGGGCGACCGCGTGCGCGTCATGGAGACACGTCCCATGTCGAAGCTCAAGCGGTGGCGCATCACCGAGATCGTGGAGCGTGCGAAGTGATCCAGCAGGAATCCCGTCTGCGTGTCGCCGACAACAGCGGCGCCAAGGAAGTTCTCGTCATCAAGGTGCTCGGCGGCACCCGTCGCCGTTACGCGTCCATCGGTGACGTGTTCATCGGCACGGTCAAGGACGCCATCCCCGGCGCCGGCGTGAAGAAGGGCGAGGTCGTGCGCTGCGTCGTCGTCCGCACGAAGAAGGAGAAGCGCCGTCCCGACGGCTCGTACATCCGCTTCGACGAGAACGCAGCCGTCCTCATCAAGGAGGACCTCACCCCCCGCGGCACCCGCATCTTCGGGCCCGTCGGTCGTGAGCTGCGCGACAAGAAGTTCATGAGGATCGTCTCGCTCGCCCCGGAGGTGCTGTGACCATGAAGCTCAGGAAGGGCGACACAGTCCGCGTCATCAGCGGAAAGGACAAGGGCAAGGAGGGCGTCATCTCGTCCGTCCTGCCCAAGGAGAACAAGGTCATCGTCGCCGGTGTGAACACCGCGAAGCGCCACACGAAGGCGACGAAGGCCAACCAGAAGGCCGACATCATCGAGAAGGACATGCCGCTCGACGCGAGCAACGTCATGCTCGTGTCGAAGGGCAAGACCGTGCGTGTCGGCTACCGCACAAAGGCAGACGGCACCAAGGTGCGCGTCGCCACGAAGACAGGAGACGAGGTCTGATGGCCACCGCCACCGTTCCGCGCCTGAAGGAGCGTTACGCCTCCGAGGTGAAGAAGGCACTTCAGGCCGAGCTCGGCCTGAAGAACGTCATGCAGGTTCCCACGCTCGACAAGATCGTGATCAACATGGGTGTCGGCAAGGCCACCCAGCAGCCGTCGCTGCTCGAGGGTGCCGTCGCCGACCTCACGCTGATCTCCGGCCAGAAGCCGGTGGTCACGAAGTCCCGCGACTCGATCGCGAGCTTCAAGCTGCGCGAGAACCAGGCAATCGGCTGCAAGGTCACCCTCCGCGGTGACCGCATGTGGGAGTTCTTCGACCGTCTGCTGTCGGTCGCGATCCCGCGAATCCGTGACTTCCGCGGTCTGCCCGCGACGTCGTGGGACGGCCGTGGCAACTACACCTTCGGTCTCAACGAGCAGACGGTGTTCCCCGAGATCGATTACGACAAGATCGATGCCCCCCGCGGCATGGACATCACCATCGTCACCACCGCGGCGAACGATGCCGAGGGCAGGGCACTGCTCGACGCATTCGGGTTCCCGTTCAAGCGGGGCAACGAGGGCGGTGCCCCGTCGCAGCGCAAGTCGAAGTCCCGCGGCCCGGTCCGCGGCGGGAAGAAGAAGTAGGCAGGAAGAGAAATGGCCAAGAAGTCTCTGATCAACAAGTCCAACGCCACCCCGAAGTACAAGGTCCGTGCGTACACCCGCTGCCGCAAGTGCGGCCGCGCGCGCTCGGTGTTCCGCAAGTTCGGGCTGTGCCGCGTGTGCCTCCGCGAGATGGCCCACGCCGGCGAGATCCCGGGCGTGACGAAGGCGAGCTGGTGAGGTACCGACATGATGACTGATCCCATCGCCGACATGCTCACCCGCATCCGCAACGCGAACACCGCGTTGAAGGAGTCGGTGTCCATGCCCTCGTCGAAGCAGAAGGTTGCGCTCGCCGACATCCTGAAGAAGGAGGGGTACATCTCCGACTTCAGCGTCAGCCCCGCCCAGAACGGGCCGGGCAACGTGCTCACCATCTCGATGAAATACTCAAACGACCGTCACCGCACCATCAGCGGTCTCACCCGCGTCTCCACGCCGGGTCTGCGTGTCTACCGCAACTCCGCTGCGGTGCCGCGCGTTCTCGGTGGCCTCGGGGTCGCCGTCCTGTCCACCAGCCAGGGTCTCATGACCGACCGCGAGGCGCGCAAGCGCAAGGTCGGCGGCGAGGTCCTCTGTTTCGTCTGGTGACGAAGGAAGTCAGGTAACCACATGTCACGCATCGGAAAGTCGCCCATCACCATCCCGGCAGGGGTCGAGGTGTCCATCGCCGGCCGCACCGTGTCGGTGAAGGGCCCGAAGGGCCAGCTGTCGCGCGAGATCCCCGGTGAGATCATCGTGCGCAAGGAGGAGAACACCCTCCTCGTCGAGCGTCCCGACGACAGCCGCACCAACCGTTCGCTGCACGGTCTCTCGCGCACGCTCGTGAGCAACATGGTCATCGGTGTCACCGACGGCTTCGCAAAGGAGCTCGAGATCGTGGGCGTCGGCTACCGCGCCGAGACACAGGGCCAGAACCTGCGTCTCGCACTCGGTTTCTCTCACCCCGTCACGGTGCCCGCACCCGCCGGGATCACCTTCGAGGTGCCGGCACAGACCAAGGTCATCGTGAAGGGCATCGACAAGGAGCTGGTCGGCCAGGTCGCCGCCAACATCCGTTCCATCCGCAAGCCCGAGCCCTACAAGGGCAAGGGTGTCCGTTACGCCGACGAGCGCGTCCTGCGCAAGGCCGGCAAGACCGGCAAGAAGTGACCCGGTAGGTAGCACATGGCAAGCACATCCCGCATCCGTCGCGAGTCACGGCTCCGCCGTCACCGTCGCGTCCGCAAGAAGATCCGCGGCACCGCCGCGCGCCCGCGTCTCGCGGTGCACCGCTCGAACAAGCACATGAGCCTCCAGGTCATCGACGACGAGTCCGGGCACACCCTCGCGTCCGCATCGTCGGTGGAGGCCGCGCTGCGCTCCACCAACGGTGCCACGGTCGAGGCCGCAAGAACACTCGGTCGCATGGTTGCCGAGCGTGCGAAGGCCGCCGGTGTCGACAAGGTCGTATTCGACCGCGGTGGCTACGCCTACCACGGTCGCGTGGCGGCGGCCGCAGAGGCCGCCCGTGAGGCAGGACTGGAGTTCTGATGAGCAGCATGTACAGCATCACCCCCGAGCCGGGCGCACTGCGCGAGTCCCGGGTCATCCACATCAACCGCGTGGCGAAGGTCGTGCAGGGTGGTCGTCGGTTCTCCTTCACCGCGCTTGTCGTGGTCGGTGACGGCAACGGCCGCGTCGGCCTCGGCTACGGAAAGGCCAAGGAGGTGCCCCTGGCGATCCAGAAGGGCACCGAGGAGGCCAAGCGCAACCTGTTCGAGGTGGCACTCGCGGGGAGCACCATCACCCACCCGGTGCTCGGCATCTCGGGTGCGGGCCGTGTTCTCCTGAAGCCCGCCGCGCCCGGTACCGGCGTCATCGCCGGTGGTGCCGCACGCATCATCCTCGAGGAGGCCGGCATCCACGACGTGCTCGCCAAGTCGCTCGGTTCGGCGAACGCGATCAACGTCGCGCGTGCCACCATCAAGGGTCTGCAGGACCTCCAGCGTCCCGATGTTGTGGCGAAGCGCCGCGGCATCCCGGCCGACTCGTTCGTGCCGAAGGGAATGCTGAAGGCATACGAGGAGCGCAAGCGCGCGGCGGCGGCAGGGGAGGCTCACTGACCATGGCCGAGAAGACCATCACCGTCACGCTCAGGCGTTCCAGCATCGGCAGCAAGCCGAAGGCCAGGGGCACGCTGCGTGCGCTCGGACTCTCGAAGATCGGCGACACCAACACGTTGCCCGACCGCCCCGAGATCCGCGGCATGATCGCCCGCGTCCCCCACCTTCTCGACGTCCAGGAGAGCAACTGACCATGCGCATCGACGAACTCGCACCCGCACCCGGGTCCACCAAGCGCCGCAAGCGCGTCGGACGGGGTATCGGCGGACGCGGCGGCAAGACCGCCGGCGCCGGCACCAAGGGTCAGCACGCGCGCGGCCGCGGCAAGGTCGCACGAGGTTTCGAGGGTGGCCAGATGCCGCTCAAGCAGCGTGTGCCGAAGCTGAAGGGCTTCAACAACCCGTTCCGCGTGGAGTACTACGCGGTGAACCTCGATGCAATCGACGGTCTCGGCCTCGACGAGGTCACCCCGGAGATCCTCGTCGAGCGCGGCGTAGCCCACAAGGGCACCTACGTGAAGGTGCTCGCACGCGGCACCGTGTCGCGTGCGGTGAAGGTGTCGGCGCATGCCGTGTCGAAGTCCGCCGAGCAGGCGATCGTGGCCGCCGGTGGCTCCGTCACAATCCTCCCGCTCAGGCACAAGATCCGCCCGGCCGCACAGGGCAACCAGTTCACCAACCGCTAGGCAAG
>JBMUAQ010000045.1:0-15230 GCA_049454855.1 Ilumatobacteraceae bacterium | reverse complement strand
CGGGCGGGCCCGCCCGGCCGGGGCTCGACACAACGAACGAACCACATCGGAGGAGCTGACAGTGTTCTCGAACCTGAAGAACATCTTCAAGGTGGAGGATCTCCGCAGGAAGGTGATGTTCACCCTGGCGATGATCGCCGTCTACCGGCTGGGCTCGGCACTGCGCGTGCCGGGTGTCGACCCCGGTGCGGTCGCCCAGCTGCGCGAGGCCTCGAAGTCCCAGGGTGCACTCGGTTTCCTCAACCTGTTCTCCGGCGGGGCATTCGGCTCGTTCTCGATCTTCGCGCTCGGCATCATGCCGTACATCACCTCGAGCATCATCATCCAGGTGCTGAACGTGGTCATCCCGAAGCTGCAGGAGTGGCAGGAGATGGGGGCGGTCGGGCAGCGCAAGATCACCCAGGTGACCCGCTACACGGCGATTGCGATCGCGCTGCTCCAGGGTGCGGGTCTCACGTTCATCTTCGGGCAGGGCAACGGTTCGGCGTTCCTCGGCGCGGCGGCACAGGCACCCGACGTGGTGCTGCTCGACCCGTTCATGCCCCGTGCGCTCCTGGTCATCCCCACCCTCGTGGCGGGCACGGCACTGCTGATGTGGATCGGTGAGCTCATCAGCCAGCGCGGCATCTCGAACGGCATGTCGGTGCTGATCTTCGCCTCGGTGGTGGCGGGCCTGCCTTACAGCTACTACTCCATCCTGCAGAGCAAGAAGTTCGTCGTGTTCGGCGTGCTGGTGGCTGTGTCGGTCGGGGTGCTCATCGCCGTGGTGAGGGTGGAACTCGGCCAGCGCCGCATCCCCGTGCAGTTCGCCAAGCGGGTCGTCGGTCGCCGGATGACGCAGGGCCAGAGCACCTACATCCCGCTGAAGGTGAACCAGGCGGGCGTGGTGCCGATCATCTTCGCCTCCTCGGTGCTGCTGCTCCCGGTGCTGCTGTCGAACATCCTCGGCTCGGCCGAGGGGTGGCGCGGCTCGGTGGCCGGGTTCGTGAACGACTACCTCGTGAACAGCGAGAACCTGGTGTACATCGTGTCCTTCTTCGTGATGATCGTGATGTTCGCGTACTTCTACAACTCCATCGCGTTCGATCCCGTGCGCCAGGCCGACCAGCTGCGCAAGCAGGGTGGTTTCGTGCCGGGCATCCGTCCCGGCCCGCAGACCGAGCGTTTCTTTGCGAAGACGGTGAACCGCATCACGCTCCCCGGCGCTTTGTTCGTGGCGGTCATCGCGATCCTTCCCTACATCATCCTGTGGGTCGGTGACGTGCGCTCGTTCCCGTTCGCCGGCACCACGGTGCTGATTGCGGTCGGTGTCGCGCTCGAGTTGATGCGCCAGATCGACAGCCAGCTGATGCTGCGCAACTACGAGGGCTTCCTCAAGTAGTGGGACCCCGGTCGGCAGGAAACAGGATGGCGGGGCAGGAGACTGACCGATGATCCCGGGCGCACGCGTCGTGATGCTCGGCAGGCAGGGTTCCGGCAAGGGAACGCAGTGCACGCGCCTGTCGCGTCACTTCGTCGTGCCCCACATCTCCACGGGTGACATGCTGCGCGCCGCCGTGCGCGAGGGGACGCCCCTCGGACTCATGGCGAAGGAGATCATCGATGCCGGCGGTCTCGTGGGCGACGACATCATGGTCGGGCTCGTCGACGAACGGCTGCAGAAGGAGGACGCCCGCGCCCGCGGTTACATCCTCGACGGCTTCCCGCGCACCGTCTCGCAGGCGGAGTCACTCGACCGCATCGTGGGGGAGCGACCCCTGCACCTCGCCGTCGACCTCGACGTGCCGCGCGACCTCGTTCTGGAGCGCCTGTCCCTGCGCAGGGTGTGCCGGGACTGCGGCACCAACTACCAATCGAGCGGACACGACCCCGTCCAGTGGCTGTGCGACACCTGCGGAGGTGACGTGGTCCAGCGCGACGACGACACTCCCGAGGCGATCAACCGTCGCCTGGACCTGTACGAGACCCAGACCCAGCCGCTGATCGAGTACTACGGCGGCACCGGCCGGCTGGCCCGGGTGGACGGTGTGGGCAGTCCCGACGAGGTCTTTGCCCGGCTCACCGCTGTCATCCACAGGGCCCGCTGAACCGGTCGTCCGGGCCAAGTGGAGGCCCTGACGGGGCCCGATAGCCTTGTCCCCTGTCCCTGAGACGGGTTCGTCCCGGGGGCAATCCTGTCCGTACACAACAAGGAGGCCACCCTGGCCAAGCCGAAGGAAGATGCGATCGTGCTCGAAGGCACGATTCTCGAGTCGCTGCCGAACGCAATGTTCCGCGTCGAACTCGAGAACGGTCACAAGGTGCTCGCTCACATCTCGGGGAAGATGCGCATGCACTACATCCGCATTCTTCCCGGCGACAAGGTCCAGGTGGAACTCACCCCGTACGACCTCACCCGGGGTCGTATCACCTACCGGTTCAAGTGAGATCGCGATGAAGGTCCGACCCAGCGTCAAGAAAATCTGCGAGAAGTGCAAGGTCATCCGCCGTTCCGGCCGGGTGATGGTCATCTGCGAGAACCCCCGCCACAAGCAGCGGCAGGGCTGAGAGCAACAAGAGGTCCCAGAACATGGCACGTATTTCAGGAGTCGACATCCCCCGCGAGAAGCGGCTGGTGATCTCGCTCACCTACATCTTCGGCATCGGCAGCTCGACGGCGAAGCGCATCTGCGCCGACACCGGCCTGGGTGAGAGCACGCGCGTGCGCGACCTCACCGAGGAGGAGATCAACCGCATCCGTGCATGGGTCGACAAGAACGTCACCGTCGAGGGCGACCTTCGCCGCGACGTGCAGAACGACATCAAGCGCAAGATCGAGATCGGTTGTCTGCAGGGCGTGCGCCACCGCAAGGGCCTGCCCGTGCGCGGCCAGCGCACCCACACCAACGCACGCACCCGCAAGGGCCCGAAGAAGACCGTGGCCAACAAGAAGAAGGCAACGAGGTAGGAACCGTGGCGAAGACCCAGCCAGGCGGACGCCGTCCGCGCAAGCGCGAGCGCAAGAACGTCACCACCGGAGTGGTGCACATCAAGAGCTCGTTCAACAACACGATCGTGTCCATCACCGACCTCGAGGGCAACGTGCTCGCGTGGGCCTCGTCCGGCGGTGTGGGCTTCAAGGGGTCGCGCAAGTCCACCCCGTTCGCAGCGCAGCAGGCCGCCGAGAAGGCCGCCCGCGCCGCGATGGAGCACGGCCTCCGTCGCGCGGAGGTGCACGTGAAGGGGCCGGGCTCCGGCCGCGACACCGCACTTCGTTCCGTCCAGAACGTCGGGATCGAGGTCACCGGCATCAAGGACGTGACCCCCGTCCCGCACAACGGCTGCCGCCAGGCGAAGCGGCGCAGGAGCTGATCATGGCCCGCTACACCGGACCCAAGGTGCGCATCTCGCGCCGACTCAACACGAACATCTACGAGAACCCGAAGGGCTCGCGCGCGCTCGACCGCCGTGCCTTCCCCCCGGGTGCACACGGCCGCACGCGTCGCCGCTCGGCCGGCAGCGAGTACCTCACCCAGATGCAGGAGAAGCAGAAGGCCAAGTACATCTACGGTGTGCTCGAGCGCCAGTTCCGCCGTACCTACGAGGAGGCGAACCGTCTCGCCGGCCCGACAGGTGAGAACCTGCTGCGCCTGCTCGAGCAGCGCCTCGACAACATCGTGTTCCGTGCCGGCTGGGCCAGCACCCGTCCGCAGGCCCGCCAGTTCGTGAGCCACGGCCTGGTCAAGGTCGACGGCAAGCGGGTGAACATCCCGTCGTTCCGCGTGAAGAAGGGCCAGGTCATCTCGCTGTCCACGAAGGCGCAGGGGATGATCCAGATCCAGCACAACATCGACACTCTCGACCGCCCGCTCGTCGGCTGGCTCGAGGCCGGCGACAAGCAGGTCACCGTCCGCGAGCTCCCGCAGCGCGAGCACATCGACGTGCCGGTGCGCGAGCAGCTCATCGTCGAGCTCTACTCGAAGTAAACGAAACCAGTCCCAAGGAGAGCACCATGCTTGTCATCCAGCGCCCCTCTGTCGAGGCACTCGGCGAAGACCACGCGACGCGCCAGCGTTTCGCCGTCGGCCCGCTCGAGCCCGGTTTCGGCCACACCATCGGCAACTCGCTCCGGCGGGTGCTGCTGTCGTCCATCCCGGGTGCGGCCATCACCACCGTGAAGTTCGACAACGCCCAGCACGAGTTCACCACTCTTCCCGGCATGACCGAGGACGTCACCGAGCTCATCATGAACCTGAAGGACGTCGTCGTGTCGAGCGAGAGCGACGACCCCGTCGTGGTGCGCCTCGACGTGCGCGGCCCGAAGGCCGTGCTCGCCGGTGACCTCGCCACCCCGGCCGGTGTCGAGATCCTCACCAAGGACCTCCACCTCGCGCAGCTGAACTCGAGCGGTCACCTCGCGATGGACATCACGATCGAGCGCGGTTGCGGCTACATCTCCGCCGACCGTGACGCCGACAACCGGGTCATCGGGGTCATCCCGATCGACGCGATCTTCTCGCCGGTCCGCCGCGTCATGTTCGAGGTCGAGGCCACCCGCGTGGGCCAGAGCGCCAACTACGACCGCCTCGTGCTCGACATCGAGACCGACGGTTCGATCAGCCCCCGTGACGCACTCGCGTCCGGTGCGTCCACGCTGCGCTCGCTCGTCGACCTCATCGCCACGCTGTCCGACGAGCCCCGGGGTCTCGAGCTGAGCGAGCCGGTCGGTGCATCCGTCGGTGCGCCCGACCTCGACCTCCCGATCGAGGACCTCGACCTCAGCGAGCGCCCGCGCAACTGCCTCAAGCGTGCGCAGATCAACACCATCGGTGAACTGCTGCTGCGCTCCACCGATGACCTCATGAACATCACGAACTTCGGCCAGAAGAGCCTCGACGAGATCCTCCAGAAGCTCGACGAGCGCGGCCTCAGCCTCCGTTCCTGAGCCCTAGGAGACGATCACCATGGCATCACCACGTCGTGCACCCCGCTTCGGCGGCAGCGCCGCGCACCAGCGCCTCATGATGGCGAACCTCGCCGCATCGCTGTTCGCGGCCGAGGGCATCGTCACCACCGAGGCGAAGGCGAAGGCACTGCGCCCCGTCGCGGAGAAGCTCATCACCAAGGCCAAGAAGGCACAGGGCAACACAGCGGTCGACATCCACCGCATCCGTCAGATCCAGGCCGTTCTCGGTGACAAGGAGATGACAGCGAAGCTGCTGAAGGAGGTTGCCCCGCGTTACATGAACCGCAACGGTGGCTACACCCGCATCCTCAAGCTCGGCACGCGTCAGGGAGACGCCGCGCCGATGGCACGCATCGAGCTGGTCGAGCCCGCCCGCAGCTGCGCGTGACCGCGCAGGAGCCGACGCCGGGGCCCCCCGCGCGGCGGGCCCGCTTCGTTGTTGCGTACCACGGCGCGGCGTTCCGCGGGTTCGCGGAGAACGACGGTGTCCCCACCGTCGGGGGGGAGCTGGCCCGTGCCCTCCGGACGGTCGCACGGTGCGACGTGACTCTCTCGGTTGCCGGGCGCACCGATGCCGGTGTGCATGCACGCGGTCAGGTGGTGAGCTGTGACCTGCCGGCCACCGTCGACCTGTCGGTGCTCATGAAGAGCCTCAACTCCATGTGCGGCCCCCACATTTCCGTGCGCTCGGCGCACTGGGCCGAGCCCGGCTTCGACGCGAGGTCGTCGGCCACGTGGCGTCGTTACCGCTACACCGTGCTGAACGCCCCCGCAGCCGACCCGATGCTGACGGACCGCGCGTGGCACGTGCGCGAACCGCTGTCCGTGCCGCTCATGAACCTGGCCTGCGACGCGCTCCTCGGTGAGCAGGACTTCACGAGTTTCTGCAGGAAGCCCGACACACCGGCCGGGCAGCCGGCGCCGGGCCTCAAGCGGTACGTGATGTCCGCATCGTGGACCGACGAGGGGGAGGGCATCCTCGTGTTCGACATCCGGGCGAATGCCTTCTGCCACCAGATGGTGCGGTCGGTGACCGGCTTCCTGGTGGAGGTGGGTCTCGGACGCCGACCGGCCTCCGACACCCGTCTCGTGATCCTGTCGAGGGACCGTTCGCTCGCCCCGAATCTCGCCCCGCCGCACGGCCTGAGCCTGTGGGAAGTGGGCTACGACGGCGTCCGGGTGCATCCCTAGGGGCGTTGGAAGGGGCCCGACACGGCCCGTATCCTTCACAGGTCCCCTTTCGGGGGTCACGGAGCCGGTGTCCCGGCAGCCGACAAGGAAGTCTCATGCGTACGTACACACCCAAAGCAAGCGAGATCCAGCGTGCGTGGCACGTCATCGACGCCGACGGCATGGTGCTCGGCCGTCTGTGCACCGAGGTCGCGCGCATCCTCCGCGGCAAGCACAAGCCGGTGTTCGCTCCGCACATGGACATGGGCGACCACGTCATCATCGTGAATGCCTCCAAGATCGTCCTGACGAAGGGCAAGGCGGACTCCCGCCTCGTGCACACCTACTCCGGGTACCCGGGCGGTCTCAAGACCGAGACGTACCGCAACCTCCTCGAGCGCAAGCCGGCCGATGCGATCCGTCGCTCGGTGGCGGGAATGCTGCCGAAGGGTCCTCTCGGTCGTCAGATGATCAAGAAGCTGAACGTGTACGCGGGCCCCGAGCACCCGCACGCGGCGCAGAAGCCCGTTGCTCTCACCATCGACGCCAAGCGCTGACACAGACACAAGGAAGAGACATGGCGAACGCACCACTGACCCAGACCACCGGCCGTCGCAAGGAGGCCGTTGCACGCGCCGTGCTGCGCGCCGGCAGCGGCAAGATCGTGGTCAACGGCAAGCCTCTCGAGGCCTACTTCACCACGGCGACGCAGCGCATGGTGGTCACCGAGGCGCTCAGGGTCACCTCCACGGAGTCCGCCTATGACATCTCCGCCAACATCCACGGCGGCGGCGTCACCGGCCAGGCCGGCGCGCTCCGCATGGCGATCGCGCGGTCCCTCGTCGAGGTCGACCCCGAGATGCGCCCCGCACTGAAGAAGGCCGGCCTCCTCACCCGCGACTCGCGGCGCAAGGAGACCAAGAAGTACGGCCTCAAGAAGGCGCGCAAGGCGCCCCAGTTCACCAAGCGTTGATGCCCGCCCCGCGGGAGACGCGGGAGCACACCGGTCATGCTGCATTTCGGAACTGACGGGGTCCGCGGCGTCGCGCTCGAGGAACTCACAGTCGATGACGTGCGCGACCTCGCGCGGGCAGTCGCGCGGGTGCTCACACCGTCTTCTGTCGTCGTCGGACGCGACACGCGCGAGAGCGGAAGCGTGCTCGAGCAGGCGCTGGTCGACGGGTTCGCCGCGGAGGGCATCGCCGTCGGTCTGATGGGTGTTGCCCCCACCCCCGCTGTCGCGTTCGCATCGGAGCGCACGGGTGCGGTGGGCATCGCGGTGACGGCATCGCACAACCCATGGACGGACAACGGCATCAAGGTGTTCGCGGCGGGGGGAGCGAAGCTCTCCGACGCCCAGCAGATCGACATCGAGCGGGAGTGGCACGCACTCACCACGGCACCCGCCCCCGTCGCGCTCGGCACGGTCCGCGACGCCTCCGACATCGTCGCGGAATACGCAGAGCACCGCATCGGGGTGACCGGCGAGGGCGGCCTCACGGGGATCACCGTCGTGGTGGACTGTGCGAACGGTGCGATGTCCGGCGTCGCGCCGGCGGTGCTCCGTGCGCTCGGCGCGAACGTGGTCACCATGAACGATGCTCCCGACGGACGCAACATCAACGATGCCTGCGGCGCCGGGTGGCCCGGACCCCTCGGCTCCCGCGTGGTCGCAGAGGCGGCGGACCTCGGTGTCGCCTTCGATGGCGACGGTGACCGCATGACCGCCGTCGACGGGTCGGGGAAGCCGGTCGACGGTGACGGCATCATGGTGATCGCGGCACTCGACCTCGCCGAGCGCGGGTTGCTGCGCAACCGTTCCGTGGCAGTGACCGTGATGTCGAACCTGGGGTTCCACAACGCCCTGAAGAAAGCCGGCATCGGCACCGTGGTCACATCGGTCGGTGACCGCAACGTCCTGGCGGCGATGGAGGAGAACGACCTCGTGCTCGGCGGCGAGCAGAGCGGCCACATCATCCACCGTGCGCATGCCACCACCGGCGACGGCCTGCTCGCGGCAGTGCTGCTGTGCGAGACGCTGCGGCGCACCGGGAGGTCGCTTGCATCGGCGGCGGCGGTGATGCAGCAGTACCCGCAGGTTCTCGTGAACGTGCGCACGGCGGAGCAGGTCACGAACCCCGCCGCCGCAATCGACGACGTGATCACCGCGCACGAACGGGAGCTCGGCGAGAAGGGGCGCGTGCTCGTGCGGGCGTCGGGCACCGAGGCACTCGTGCGCGTGATGGTCGAGGCGGAGTCCGAGACCACCGCGGTACAGGTGGCAGGGGACCTTGCGGGGGCACTCGTGTCACGCTTCGGCGGACATGTCGAGGGATCGCACTGAGTCACCGGGCGTGAGGAAGTAGGTTCGACGCGGATGTGCGGCATCATCGCGATCGTGTCGGGGCGGTCCCCGAGGCAGGTCCCCGGCGCTGACGAGGTGCTCGGGCTGCTCGACCGTGCCGTCGGTGCGGGCGACGACCTCGTCACCGTCGCAGGGTTGCTGACACAGGTTGACCTCCTGCTGCGGGGCGAGCCCGGTGTCGAGCTGCTCGCGGGGAACCTCGGGCTCGCCGGTGACATTGCGCACCGTCTCGATTCCGTCGACTCCGCGGTGGACGCGGTGGAGGCCGCCGCCGACAGCATGCTCGGCGACTCCGCCGCACTCGACCGTGCGGCAGCGCTGGTCTCGGCCGTGCGGGACGCATCATGGGCGTTGCGTCGTGACCGTCTCCGCACCGCTGCCGAGGTGGCGGCCCTGGCCGGGCGCGGCGCCCCCGCAGGTGCGCTGCATGGGTACCTCTCGGTGCAGCAGGCACTGTCGGCGATCGACCGCATGGAGGTGAGGGGCCGCGACTCCGCCGGATTCTCCGTGATCGTGTGGGGAACAGACCTCTCGTCGGTGATCGCCGCGCATGCGCCCGAGATTCGCGGGCGCGGGTCGGACCCGCTGTTCACCAACAACTCCGTGCGCACGTCGTCGGGAAACCTCGTGTTCGTCTACAAGGCCGCTGCCGAGATCGGCGAGCTCGGCGACAACACCCGCCGCATCCGCGCCGCAATCGCCGCCGACGGAGTGCTCCGCTCCGCCGTCGCACTCCCGGGAGCGCGGGTGACCGTGATCGGCCACACCCGCTGGGCGAGCGTGGGCATCATCAGCGAACCGAATGCCCACCCCGTGAACGACGAGGAGTCCGGCGCGCCCGACGGGAGCCCGGTCAACACCGGCACCGGCGTGGCCGTGCTGAACGGCGATGTCGACAACCATGCCGACCTCAAGGTGCGTCACGGTCTGCGTTTCGCCGACCCCATCACCACCGATGCCAAGGTCATCCCGGTGCTGGTCGCCAGGCACCGGGCATCCGGTGTCGACACGGTCGAGGCCTTCCGGCGCACCGTCACCGAGTTCGAGGGGTCGGTCGCGGTTGCGTACGCCACCGCCGACGATCCCGGCAGGGTGTGTCTCGCACTTCACGGAAGCGGCCAGGGCGTGCACATCGGCCTCGCGGAGAACCGATTCGTGGTGGCGAGCGAGCCGTACGGGGTCGTGGAGGAGACCGCACGGTACGTGCGTCTCGAGGGCGAGACCCCCGCGGTGGAGGGTGACCCGAACTCCCGCGGACAGATCGCGGTGCTCGATGCGGATGCAGCCGGGTCGCTCGCGGGTGTCTCGTTGCTCTCGTACGCGGGTGGCGCCCTCCCGCTGGACGAATCAAGGGTGTCCACGGCCGAGGTCACCACCCGCGACATCGACCGCGGTGACTCGCCGCACTTCCTCCTGAAGGAGATCACAGAGTCGCCGCGCAGCTTCCGCAAGACCCTGAGGGGTCGCGTTGCGGAGACCGACGGCGTCATGGCCCCGCGTCTCGATGACCGCACGTTCCCCGCCGAGGTGCGCCGGCGTCTCGCCTCCGGTGCGATCAGGCGCATCCGCATCATCGGCCAGGGCACCGCGGCGGTGGCGGGGACCTCGATGCTCCCGCTGCTCGATGAGCTGCTCCCGCACGGCCTCGATGTCGATGCCATCACGGCAACCGAGCTGTCCGGTTTCGGGATGAGCACCGACATGTCCGACATGCTCGTCGTGGCGGTGAGCCAGAGCGGCACCACCACCGACACCAACCGCACGGTCGACCTCGTCGCGGGCCGGGGGGCGTCGGTGCTCGCCATCGTGAACAGGCGCGGCAGCGACCTCACCGAGAAGGCGCACGGCACGTACCACACGTCCGACGGCCGTGACGTGGAGATGAGTGTCGCGAGCACGAAGGCGTTCTACGCACAGGTGGCGGCCGGGGCGGTGCTGGCCTGCGCGATCGCGCTGCAGTTCCCGGATCCGCCGGCGGCCCGCGTGGACAGGATCCTCCGCTCGCTCGTGGAGCTGCCCGGCGCGATGGAGAAGGTGCTCGCGATGCGCGGCGAGATCGCCGCGGTGGCACAGCAGCACGCCCCGTCGCGCCGTTACTGGGCCGTGGTGGGGAGCGGGCCGAACACCGTGGCCGCACACGAGGTGCGCATCAAGCTCTCGGAGCTCTGCTACAAGTCGATCAGCTGCGACATCACAGAGGACAAGAAGCACATCGATCTCTCGTGCGAGCCGCTGATCCTGGTGTGCGCGGCCGGCCTCGGGGAGGGAACGAGCGCCGACGTCGCCAAGGAAGTGGCGATCTACCGCGCCCACAAGGCGCTTCCCGTGGTGTTCGCATCGGAGGGCGCCGACCGGTTCGGTGCGGCCGCGGCGGTCGTCCATGTGCCGCCCGTCGATCCCTCGCTCGGCTTCGTGCTGTCGGCGATGGCGGGACACCTGTTCGGTTACGAGGCCGCACTCGCCATCGACGCACTGGCGCGACCGTTGCGCCGCGTGCGCGAGGCTGTGGAGCACGTGGTGGAACGCGGCGGCAGCGGTGACGACGCCCTCACTGCGGTGCGTCGCTCCGTGGGTGATGCGAGCCGTGAGTTCCTCGGCCTGCTGCGCACCGGGCGCTACGACGGCAACCTCGAGGCATCCACCGCAGTGCGCGTCACCGGCATGCTCGGTGTGGTCTCGTCGCCTGACCCTCTCGCCGCCCACCAATCGGAGACCGGCCGGGTCACGTCGCCCGCGGTGCTGCTCGACGACCTCCTCGGCGCGCTGACACGCGCAATCGACGAACTCACGAGACCGGTGGATGCGATCAAGCACCAGGCCAAGACCGTCACGGTCGGTATCTCCCGCACGGAGGAGGGTCTGCTCGACCGACCGCTCGTGCGCGCGGTTCTCGACGCCGGTGCGGCACGCGACCATCTCCCGTATGCATCGCTCAAGGTGCTTGCCGGTCTCGATGCCGCCGTGGAGAGCATCGTCGGGTTCACCCGCTACGGGGTGCAGGGGGACCCGCGGACCGGCGGCGCCACGATCGACATCGTCGAGCGCGGCGGCATCGCGGTGGATCTCCCGTCGCGCGTCGACACGAACAACGCCCTCGTCGGCACGAAGCGCCGCGTGGCCGACGAACAGACAGTCCTCGTCGCGCGCGGCCGCAAGGACGGCCGCACGGTGGTCATCGTGCCGGAGGTGAAGGGTGGCGAGACCGTCGGCATCACGCTGCTGCACGTGTCCTTCCGCGGCGTGCTCCCCGCGGCCACCGCACGACAGGTGCTGCAGAGCTACGACCGACGGTACGAACGTCTCGTCGACTGGGTCACCGAGACCGAGGGATCGTTCCGCGAGGACCGCCTCGGCGAGGTTCCCGTTGCCGACCTTCTCGTTCTTCCTGTGTCGGAGTCCGCAGAACTGTGGCGGGGGGCGGGTCGGTGACCATGGTCGGCGTGGGTGTCGATGCCGTCGAAATCGCACGTTTCAGGCGCTCGCTCGAGCGCACCCCTCGGATGCGCGACCGGGTGTTCACCCGCGCCGAACTCATGTCGCTCGAGGAATCGGCCGACCCCGTCCCGTCGCTCGCGGCACGCTTCGCCGTGCGGGAGGCCGCGATGAAGGCGATGGGGGTCGGACTCGGCGCATTCGACTTCCACGACGTGTCGGTGGCGCGGCTCGGGTCCGGCGCTCCGCAACTCGTCGTGGAGGGCCGGGCGAGGGCTCTCGCCGAATCCCTCGGCATCAACGACTGGCGGGTGTCGATCACCCACACCGACGGGGTCGCCGTCGCGGTCGTGGTCGCTCTCTAGACGAACCCCGGACGTATCGGGCGGGGCCACTGCCTACGCTTGAGGGGTGATTCCCGTCGTGTCGCCCGCACAGATGCGCGCCGCTGATGAAGCGGCGCTCGCGGGAACCGTCGATGCAGGTGTGTACATCGCGCGCGCCGGTCATGCGGTGGCCGAGGTGGCGCGCACGATGACCGGGGGTGCCTACGGACGCAGGGTCGTGGTGATCGCGGGGAAGGGCAACAACGGGGCCGACGGTCGTGTCGCCGCGCGCACGCTCTCGTCGTGGGGTGCTTCCGTGGGCATCCTCGATGCGGAGTCCGCGCACTCGGAGTTCGTGGACGGACGCAGCGCCGACCTCGTGATCGATGCCGCGTACGGGACCGGATTCCGCGGCACGTGGTCACCGCCGGTGGTGTTCGACGTTCCCGTGCTGGCGGTCGACGTGCCGAGTGGGCTCGACGCGCTCACCGGCCGGGTGAACGGGGGCATTCTCGTGGCCGACCGCACCGTGACGTTCGCCGCGCCGAAGACGGGGATGCTGCTCGGTGACGGACCGTCGGTGTGCGGTGAGATCGACATCGTCGACGTGGGGATCGATGTCGGCGCGGATGTCGATGTGTTCCTCGTGGAGGCGGCCGACGTGCGACGGTGGCTGCCGCCGCGCGACCGGCAGTCCCACAAGTGGTCGCACCCGGTGCGGGTTGTCGCCGGCAGCGAGGGGATGCCCGGGGCCGCGGCTCTCGTGTGCGCCGCCGCGATGCGCGCCGGTGCCGGCATCGTGCACCTGTCGTCGCGGCACGCCGACAACGCGCAGTTCCCCACGGAGACCGTGCACCGGCCACTGCCCGCGGGGGACTGGGCGCCGTTCGTGGCATCCGACCAGGCTCGCTTCGCGAGTCTCGTCATCGGGCCCGGTCTCGGCCGCGGTGACGATGTCGCACTCGAGGTTCGCGAGGTCCTCGGGCGGACGGCACTGCCCACCGTGGTGGACGGGGACGGAATCACCGCCTCGGTCGACCCGCGGGGCGGCCACGGCACGCTGCTGGCTCGCACCGCACCGACGGTTCTGACCCCCCACGACGGTGAGTTCGCCGCGCGCGGGGGCGACACGGAATCCGCCGACAGGGTGGCGGCCACGCGCGAGCTCGCGCGGCGGTGCGGCTGCACCGTGCTGCGCAAGGGACCCACGTCGGTGGTCGCACAGCCAGACGGCCCCGCGTACCTCGTGACTTCGGGCGACGAGCGGCTCGCGACGGCCGGCAGCGGCGACGTGCTCGCCGGCATCCTCGGTGCGTTCCTCGCCCGCGGCACGGCACCGCCCGAGGCAGCCGCGGCGGCCGCATTCGTCCACGGCATGGCGGGCTCGTCGCTTCCCGTCGAGGGTTCGATCGCACGTGACGTGGTGTCCACCCTGGCCGACGTGCTGAACGGCATCATGACGGGAGAGGTGTCATGAGCGTCGATTTCTCGCAACGGTGGGCATGGGCCGAGATCGACCTCGCCGCAGTGCGCCACAACGTCGCATCAGTGGTGCGGCATGTCGCGCCTGCGCAGGTGTGGGCGGTGGTGAAGGCGAACGCCTACGGCCACGGGTCGGTGCAGGTGGCACAGGCCGCACTCGAGGCGGGTGCCACCGGACTCTGCGTGGCGATCGTGGACGAGGGAGTTGTGCTGCGGCGCGCCGGCATCACCGCGCCCGTGCTGGTGCTCAGCGAGCAGCCGGCCGAGACCGCCCCGTTCCTTGTCGGTTACGGACTCACCCCCACCGTCACCACCACCATGGGCGCCGCCGCCCTTGCGACGGCCGCGCAGGCCACCGGGCAACAGGTTCCCGTGCACATCAAGGTGGACACCGGCATGCACCGTGTCGGCGCGCAGCCCACCGAGGTGCTGTCACTCGCGCGGTACGTCGACAGCCACCCTCTCCTCGGTGTGGAGGGCCTGTACACGCACTTTGCTGTCGCCGACCAGCCGGCACACCCGGCCAACGCACGGCAGCTCTCGCTCTTCCGCGGGGTGCTCGACGAGCTCGTCTCCCGCGGCATCACCCCGTCCACCGTGCATGCGTCGAACTCCGCCGCGGCTCTCGCCAACCCGGACGCCCGCTTCGGCATGGTGCGTCTCGGCATCGCGATGTACGGGCTGCTCCCGGGCGAGGGCGTGCGCGACCAGTGCACCGACCTCCGCCCGGCGATGTCACTGAAGGCCCGGGTGTCGGCAGTGCGGTGGGTGCAGCCCGGTGAGGCCGTCTCGTACGGGCTGAGGCGTCCTGTCGAACGGGAGACGCTGGTGGCCACCGTGCCCCTCGGGTATGCCGACGGTGTGCCGCGCCGGTGGGGCGACGTTCCCGGGCATGTGCTGATCGGCGGCAGACGGCGTCCGCTCGCCGGCACCGTCACGATGGACCAGGTCATGGTGGACTGCGGTGACGACAGTTCGGTGTCGGTGGGCGACGAGGTCGTGCTCATCGGCGCCCAGGGAGACGACCGCATCGGTGCCGATGAGTGGGCGGCAGCCACAGGCACCATCGGCTATGAGATCGCGTGCGGCATCTCGGCGCGTGTCCACCGGAGATGGCTGTGATCCACGCGACTACCGGCTCTCCCGCCGCCACCGAGGCACTCGCGGCCGGCATCGCACGTGTGTGCCGCGGCGGTGACGTGATCGTCCTGTCCGGCCCGATGGGGGCCGGCAAGACCGCATTCGTGAGGGGATTCGCGGCCGGCCTGGGCGTGACGGCGGAGGAGCACGTCACATCGCCCACCTTCACGCTCGTGCACGAGTACGTCACGGGCCGCATCCCGCTGCACCATGCCGACCTCTACCGGTTGGGCAGCACCGGCGAGATCGCCGACCTCGGTCTCGTCGAGCGTGCCGACATGGGGGCCGTCGTGGTGATCGAGTGGGGAGAGGCGGCCGGGGGGATGCTCGGTGGTCACCTGCTCGTCGGGATCGAACCCGACGAGGACGC
>JBMUAQ010000044.1:0-15289 GCA_049454855.1 Ilumatobacteraceae bacterium | reverse complement strand
CCGGTGACGTACTTCTTGGAGAAGTCGGGCTGGTTTCCCCCGAACAGCGCCCCGATGAGACCCCCGAGGATCCCCGGCTGGTCCGCGCTGCCGGCAAAGGAGTCGACCACCGTCTTGAACGCCGCACCCATCACGAAGGCGACTGAGATGTCCACCACGTTGCCGCGGTTGACGAAGTCCCGGAACTCCTGCACGATGCCGCGCCGCGCGATCTTCTCCTTCGCGAGCTTCTCGACCTTGCCCATGAACTCGGCCATGTCACGACCCTATTCGGCGGAGAGATCCTCGAATCGGTCAATGCGCCTCAGCGTCGGGAACCTGCTCCAGAAGAACCCCACGATCCCGATGGTGGCGATGCCTCCGCCCACCACCGTTGCCGGCACACCCACCAACGATGCGGCGGCACCCGACTCGAACGCCCCGAGCTCGTTCGACGCCCCGATGAACACGCCCTCGACTGCGGTGACCCTGCCCCGCTTGTCGTCGGGGGTCACGAGCGGAACCAGCGAACTGCGGATGAACACACTCACCATGTCGGCCGCCGACCCGATGACCACCGCCACGAACGCCACGACGTAGCTGTGCGTGAGGCCGAGCACCACCGAGTGCACACCGAACACGAACACCGCGATCAGCAGGGTGCTTCCCACCCTGCGCGTGACGGGGCGCGAGGCAAGGAACACGGCCATCGCGGCCGCCCCCATGCCGGAGGCCGCGCGCAGCCACCCGTAGGCGACATCCCCCACGCCGAGGCGCTCCTCGGCGATCACCGGGAGGAGCGCGATGGCGCCACCGAACAGCACCGCAAACAGGTCGAGAGAGATGGCGGCGAGCAACACCGGGGTGCGCCGGATGAACCGCAGACCCTCCATGGCATGACGCAGTGTGGGCCGTTCGCGGTTCTCCACCTGTTGGTGGGCCGCCGGGGGCACCTTGATGGTGAGGAACGCGAGCATGCCGAGCATCATCAGGCACCCGGCGGCCGCGTACGCGACCCACGGCGCGATGGCGTACATGAAGCCACTCACGGCCGGCCCGACGATGGCCGCTCCCGTCCACGTCGCCGAGGAGAGGGCGATCACGCGGGGAAGACCGTTGGGTGGCGCGATCATCGGCGGGATGGTGCGCACGGCGGGTCCGGCGAACGCACGCATCACACCGAAGACGAACGCGACGGTGAAGATGAACCCCGTGGTCGTGGGGTCGGTGCGTGCGTACAGCATGAACGCCACCGCGCACAGCAGCTCACCGAGAAACGCGAGCACCACGATGCGCTTGCGGTCGAAGTGGTCGGCGACGGTTCCCGTGACGAGCACGAGAAGTGCGGCCGGCAGGAACTCGGCGAGACCGAGCCAGCCGATGTCGAGGGCGTTCCCGGTGATGTCGTAGATGTGCTTGCCGAGTGCGGCCGCCTGGAGCATCACGCCCACTGTCATCGTGAACTGGGCCACGAGGAAGGCGGTGACCCCCGGTGCCGCCAGCACCTCGCGTCCGGTCGGCACGACCGACGGTCCGCCCCCGTTCACCTCGCGGTCCAGCCGCCGTCGACCACCACGACCTGCCCGGTCATGAACGACGACGCATCGCTGGCCAGGAACAGGAGCGCCCCGTCCAGCTCGTGCTCCTCCCCCAGCCGCGGGATGGGGGAGTTCATGGCCACGTACTTCTGCGACCCCTCGTCGGTGTCCATGCCCGCGGTCATCTCGGAGAGGAACCAACCCGGGCAGAGTGCGTTCACGCGCACGCCCTTGCGCGCCCACTGGGCGGCCAGTTCCCGTGTCATGTTGATGATGGCGCCCTTGCTCGCGGCGTAGTTGGCCTGCTTCACGGGCGTTCCCGCGACCATCCCCAGGATGGAACCGATGTTCACGATGGTGCCGCTGCGCTGTGCCGTCATGTGCACCCCGCACAGCTTGCTGAGGTGCCACGGAGCAGTGGTGTTCACCTCCAGCGTCTCGCGGAACTGCTCGATGGTCTCGGCCTCGATCGGGATCTTGTGTGTGATGCCGGCGTTGTTCACCAGCACGTCGACACGACCGAAACGCTCCACCGTGCGGGCCACCAGGTTCTCGCGCTGTGCGGGGTCGGCAACGTCGCACTGCACGGCGAGCGAGCCCGGCAGTTCCGCGGCGAGTGCGTCGAGTCGCTCGAGCCGCCGCGCGGCAAGCACCACGCTCGCCCCGACCGCCGACAGCACACGGGCGAAGCGTGCCCCCAGGCCTGCCGAGGCACCGGTGACGATTGCCACGCGCCCGTCGAGCCGGAAATGTGCGAGCGGGTCGAGCGGGGCGTTCCCTGTCATGTGCCGAGGCTATTCGTGCCCCGTTGCTGTGCCAGCATGGGGCGGTGAAGATCCGCATCGGCTACGGACTCGGCGTGCGGACCCGGCTGAACGACACGGGTTTCCTCACCGTGGTCGATGCCCTCGAGCGTCTGCGCTTCGACAGCCTGTGGCTGAGCGAACGGATCGGCGGCGAGGCCCCCGACCCCCTCGTGGCCATGTCGTTCGCCGCGGCGCGCACCACCCGGCTGAAGTTCGGCATGAGCGTCATGGTGCTGCCGGGCCGCAATCCCGTGGTGCTGGCGAAGGAACTCGCCACACTCGACCGCATGTCGGGCGGCCGTCTACTGCCCGCGTTCGGTCTCGGCGTGGCCGACCCGCAGGAACAGCAGGCGTTCGGCGTGGAACGCAGCGAACGTGCCGCGATCTTCGACGAGGCGCTCGCCGTGCTGCGCTCGTGCTGGCTCGACGAGAAGGTCGACTTCGAGGGGAAGCACTTCACGTACTCGGGGCTGCGCGTGGAGCCCAAGCCGGTGCAGTCACCCCCCGAGGTGTGGCTGGGCGGCATCGCACCGAGCGAACTGCGCCGTGTCGGACGGCTAGCCGACGGTTGGCTGCCGAGTTTCGTCACCCCTGCCGATGCCGCGGCGGGCTGGGCCGCCGTCAACGAGGTCGCCGCATCACACGGTCGCTCGATCGACGACGACCACTTCGGCGTTCTCATCCCCTACACGATCGGACCGGCCCCGCAGCCGGTGCTCGACGGCCTGCGGGCACGACGACCCGACATCGAGGACCTCTCCGTGATCGTTCCGCAGTCATGGGACGAACTCGGGCGTGCCATCGGTGCGTTCGTCGCCGTGGGCGCGTCGAAGTTCGTGGTGGTGCCGCTGGTCGAGCCGGGCACGGCGGAAGAATGGGTGGCGCACCTCGAGCAGGCAGCGGCGGTGCTGCAGCCGCTGCAGACCTGAGGGCTACTTCTTCTTCGGTGCCTTGACCGGCTTCTTGAAGTTCGCCACGAAGTCGATGAGCAGGCGCGTGCCGAACGCAGTGGCACCGCGGTTCAACCAGCCGCTGTCGCCCTCGGACTCCATGGGGCCCGCGATGTCGAGGTGTGCCCACGGCACGCCGGCGGTGAACTCGTCGAGGAAGAGGGCCGCGGTGATCGCCCCGCCGTACGGGCCGCCGATGTTGCGGAAGTCGGCCACGTTCGAATCCAGCAGCGTGCGGTACTCACGGTGCAGGGGCAGCTGCCACAGCAGCTCGTCGGTGCGTGCGCTGGAGGCCAGCAGCTGGTCGACCACGCCCTGGTTGTTCCCGAGCACGCCGGCCATCCGCTTGCCGAGCGCTGCCATGCACGCGCCGGTGAGGGTGGCGATGTCCACCATGGCATCGGGCTTCGCCTCCGCCCCGAGCGAGAGGCCATCGGCGAGGATGAGCCGACCCTCGGCGTCGGTGTTGTGGATCTCTGCCGTCTTCCCGTTGCGGAACGTGAGGACGTCACCCAGCTTCATCGCCGACCCGCTCGGCAGGTTGTCGGTGCACATCAGGTACGCCGTGACATGGGTCTTGACCTTCTGTGCCTTCAGCGCACCCATCGTGGCGAGCACCGCCGCTGCGCCGCTCATGTCCATCTTCATGCTGGCGTGGCTCGCGTCGCTCGGCTTCAGCGAGATCCCGCCCGAGTCGTACATCACGCCCTTGCCCACCAGGACGACCTTGTTCTTCGCACCAGCCGGCGCCCACACCAGCTTCACCACGCGCGGCGGCTCGACACTGCCGGCGTTCACGCCCACGATGCCGCCGCAGCCCATCTCCAGCAGCTGCTTCCTGTCGTAGACGGTGGCGCGCAGGCCGGAGGCCTTCGCCAGCTTCACGGCCTCGTTCGCGAACTTCGTGGCGGTGAGGTGCGACGGCGGCGTGTTGGCCCAGTCGCGCGCCATGGTGACCGCGCGTGCGTTGGCGGTTCCCTCCGCCGCGCCGGCACGCACATCGGGCGAATCACTCACGAGCGTCACGTCGACCAGTGCCACAACTGTCGACTTGTCCTTCTTCAGTTCCGTCCAGCGGTGCAGTGCGAGCGCGATGCCCTCCACGAGTGCCTTCGTGCCGCTGCGCTTGTTCACGCGTCCCGCGCCCGCCAGCGTGGTGGCCATCGACTTGTGGCGCGAGCACGCACGTGCGGCCGCCGCCCCGATGTTGCGCATGGCGGCCTCGTCCAGTTCGCGGGGCGAGCCGATGCCCACCAGCACGCGCGCCTGCTTCGAGCCCTGCACGGGCGGCAGCGCGAGGGTGGAGCACATCTTGCCCTCGAAGCCCATGGCGGCGAGCTGGGCACGCGACAGACCGAGGTCCTTCGGCAGCGGCCCCTCGGCGGCAATCGGGATAGCAACCACGGCTGCGGATGCGGGAACGGACTTCGCGACAGTGAAGGAGGTACGCATGTCCCCACTCTACGAGCGGGCCGGCAGCGCCGGCAGGGCCGGGCTGCGCGTCAGATGCTGCGCACGGGGCGGGACTCGCCCTCCTGCCACCGTGCCATCGTCCAGAGAAGATCGGACAGCCGGTTCAGGTAGGGAACGACGTAGCTCGGCGGGGGCGCCGCACCGTAGGCCTGGCGCTCCGCACGGCGCACGGTGGTGCGGGCGAAATCCAGCCATGCGGCAACAGGGTGCTCGCCCGGCACCACGAACTCGGTGGGCGGCTCGAAGCGCGTGTCGAGGTCGTCGATGATGGTCTCGAGGCGGTCGACCATCTCGCTCGTCACGCTGCTGCGGCCGGGGTCGAGCTTGTGGCGGTTCTCGGGCAGTGTGGCGAGCTCGGCCATGAGCACCCAGAGGTCGCGCATGATCGGCACGACGATGGCATCGACCTCGCTGCCGTGGCCGGCCGCCACGCGCACGAGCCCGATGACCGACTGGGCCTCGTCGACGGCACCGTACGCACGGGGGAGCTCGGAGTCCTTCGGGACGCGGCCCCCGTAGAAGAGGCCGGTGGTGCCGTCGTCACCCTCGCGTGTGTAGATCTTCGGGCGTGCCATGAGGCGCCAAGACTATTGGCACGACCGCACGAAACGGGTGAACCACGGCCGAACATCGGTCACGCCAGTAGCGTTCCCGATGTCATGTCGCGCCAGCCGTACACCGAGGCCATCAGGGAACGAGTGGTCGTCTTCGACGGTGCGTTCGGCACCTTCGTGCAGGGCCTCGATCTCGGCCCCGACGACTTCGGGGGCGGCTCCCTCGAGGGCTGCAACGAGATGCTGGTTCTCACCCGGCCCGACGTGATCGAGAGCATGCACAGGGCCTTCCTGGAGGCCGGCGTCGACGCCGTGGAGACCGCAACATTCGGCGCGTTCTCCACCGTGCTGGCCGAGTACGCGATCCCCGAGAGGGCGCACGAAATCAACGTGCAGGCGGCGGCAATCGCGCGGCGCGTGTGCGACGAGTTCGAGGGCGCCGACGGACGTCCGCGGTACGTTGCCGGCTCCATCGGCCCGGGCACGAAGCTGCCCTCGCTCGGCCACATCTCGTTCGCAGAGCTGCGCGATGCATACGAGGAACAGGCTGTCGGTCTCCTCGAGGGCGGCTGCGACCTCTTCCTCATCGAGACCTGCATGGACCTCCTGCAGGTGAAGGCGGCGATGCAGGCGTGCCGACGTGCCATGGCGACCGCGGGCCGCACGGTCCCCATCCAGGTGCAGGTCACGATCGAGACCACCGGCCGCATGCTGGTGGGCACCGAGATCGGGGCCGCCTACCACTCGCTCGTTGCGATGCGGCCCGACGCCGTCGGCATCAACTGCGCCACCGGGCCGGCCGAGATGCAGGAGCACCTGCGCTACCTGTCGGCGAACTCGGAGATACCCGTGAGCGTGCTCCCGAATGCCGGTCTGCCGAGCATCGTGGACGGACGCACCCACTACGACCTCACCCCCGCGCAGCTCGCCGAGTACCACCGCCGCCACGTGACCGAGCTCGGCATCACCATCGTCGGCGGGTGCTGCGGCACCACACCCGAGCACCTGCGGCAGGTGGTGGAGGCCGTGCGCGGGGTGTCCCCCGCGCGGCGCACACCCGACCCCGAGCGCAGCGTGACGTCCCTGTACTCGCCTGTCCCGCTGGCGCAGGAGAACTCGTTCCTCATCATCGGCGAGCGCACCAACGCGAACGGCTCCAAGGCCTTCCGTGAGTCGATGCTGGCGGGTGACTGGGACTCATGCGTGCGCATGGCCACCGAGCAGATCCGCGAGGGCTCGCACGTGCTCGACGTGTGCGTGGACTACGTGGGCCGCGACGGCACCGTCGACATGCATGAAGTCGCCTCCCGCTTTGCCACCCAGGCCAGCGTGCCTCTGGTCCTGGACTCCACCGAGCCGCAGGTGATGGAGGCCGGCCTGCAGTTCGCCGGCGGACGCTGCATCCTGAACTCCGCCAACCTCGAGGACGGCGAGGCCCCCGGCAGCAGGCTCGACCGTGTCTTCACGCTGGCGCGCGACTACGGCGCGGCCGTTATCTGCCTGCTCATCGACGAGCGTGGTCAGGCCCGCGACGTGGAGTGGAAGATGGAGATCGCGCACCGGCTCCACCGCATCGCAGTGGACCGCTACGGCCTGACTGCCGGCGACCTCATCTTCGACCCCCTCACCTTCCCCCTCGGCACGGGCGATGAGGACCTCCGCAAGGATGCGATGCACACCATCGAGGCGATCGGTCGCATCAAGGCGGAGATCCCGGGCGCGTGGACCACCCTCGGTCTGTCGAACGTGTCGTTCGGCCTGAACCCGGCCACCCGCCAGGTGCTGAACAGCGTGATGCTGCAGGAGGCCCGCAACAAAGGCCTCGACTCCGCCATCGTGCACTTCTCGAAGATCCTCCCCATGTCGCGGATCCCCGCGGAGCAGAAGGAGGCCTGCCTCGACCTCATCTACGACCGGCGGCGCGAGGGGTACGACCCGCTGCACGCACTGATGGCCATGTTCGAGGGTGTGTCGTCGGTTGCGGCCGTGAAGGAGGACCGCAGCGACTGGACGGTCGAGCGCATCCTGCGCCAGCGCATCATCGACGGCGACCGCGACGGCCTCACCGACGACCTCGACCGAGGGATGGCACAGGGCATCGCGCCGCTCGACATCATCAACGACATCCTCCTCGACGGCATGCGCGAGGTGGGCGAGCTGTTCGGGAGCGGCCAGATGCAGCTTCCGTTCGTGCTGCAGAGCGCAGAGACCATGAAGACCGCGGTGTCGCACCTGGAGCCCCACATGGACCGAGCCGGCGGCGCCACCAGCAAGGGGAAGCTGGTGCTTGCCACGGTGAAGGGCGACGTGCACGACATCGGCAAGAACCTGGTCGACATCATCTGCACCAACAACGGCTACGAGGTGCACAACATCGGCATCAAGATCGGCATCCAGGAGATGCTCGACAAGGTGCGCGAGGTGGGGGCCGATGCGCTCGGCATGTCGGGCCTGCTCGTGAAGAGCACCATCATCATGCGCGAAAACCTCGAGGAGATGAACTCCACCGGAATGAGCGAGGTGCCCGTGCTGCTCGGCGGTGCGGCACTCACCCGCAGCTACGTGGAGCAGGACCTGCGCAAGGTGTACGAGGGCCGTGTGTTCTACGGACGCGACGCATTCGAGGGCCTCGCCACGCTCGACCGACTGATGGAGATCAAGCGCACGGGTGTCGACGACCCCGACTACGGGCGCAAGCCCACCGAACGGCTGGTGCCGCGGCCAGAGAAGAAGTCAGTCGACCCCGCAGATCTGCCTGCACGTTCGCCCGAGGCGGCAATCGACAACCCGGTGTTCGTGCCACCGTTCCTCGGGTCGCGCGTGGTGAAGGGCCTCGGCATCGACGACATCGCCGGGTGGATCAACGAGACGGCTCTGTTCCGCAACCAGTGGCAGTACCGGCCCGAGAACGGCGAGTCCGACGAGGACTTCAAGGCCCGCATCAGACCGATCCTGCGCGAGCTGCTCGCCACCGCGAAGGCCGAGGGCTGGCTCGTGCCGCAGGTTGTGTACGGCTACTTCCCCGCCAACGCCGACGGCAACGACCTCGTGATCTGGACCGATGAGACCCGTACGGCCGAGCGCTGCCGCTTCACCTACCCGCGCCAGCACCAGGAACCCTGGCTCTGCATCTCCGACTTCTTCCGGCCTGTCTCCTCGGGCGAGGCCGACTACGCCGCGTTCCACATCGTCACCATGGGGCAACCCATCAGCGAGAAGGCGGCCGGCCTGTTCGCCGAGAACCGCTATGACGACTACATGAAGGTGCACGGCATCGGCGTGGAGATGGCGGAGGCACTGGCGGAGTACTGGCACCACCGCATCCGCACCGAATGGGGCTTCGTCGACGAGGACGGCCCGTCACTCGCCGGCCTCTTCCGCCAGCAGTACCGCGGCGGCCGCTACTCGTGGGGCTACCCCGCGTGCCCCGACCTGGAGGACAACGCCAAGGTGGCCGACCTTCTCGAGGCCGGTCGCATCGGCATCGACGTGAGCGAGGAGACCGGCTGGCAGTACCAGCCCGAGCAGACCACCTCGGCAATCATCTGCCACCACCCGCGTGCCAAGTACTTCGTGGCCCGCGACTAGTCGACCGACCGCGGACCCGGCTGGGGTCGGGTGCCGTCGGTGCGCCTAGGTTGGGCGGCATGAAGGCAGCTGTCTACGACACCACCGGCGGACCCGAGGTGTTCCGCTACGACGACATCCCCGAGCCCGCACTGCGCCGCAACGGTGTCCTCATCGACGTTGCCTTCGTGGGCATCCAGGGCGGTGACCTGCTGCACCGTGCGCGCGGCGTGCTCGCCACCGTCCCTCACGTGGTGGGCTACCAGGCGTCCGGCATCGTGCGCGAGGTCGCCGAGGGTGTCACTGCGTTCTCCCCCGGCCAGCCCGTGGTGGCCACCATGGGCTTCGGCTCGCATGCCGAAGTGGTCAGCGTGCCCGCAGGCTCGGTGTGGGCGGTGCCCGACGGCATGTCTCTCGATACCGCGGCCGGCGTGCCGATCGAGTTCGGCACCGCACACGACTGCCTCTTCGAGTTCGGCGGGCTGCAGGCGGGCGAAACCGTGCTGGTGCAGGCAGGCGCAGGCGGCGTGGGTCTTGCGGCGATACAGCTGGCCAAGCGAGCGGGTGCGACGGTTCTGGCCACGGCGTCTTCCGACGAGCGTCTCGGCCGACTCGCCGCGTACGGATGCGACCATCGCATCAACTACGTGCGCGACGACCTCGCAAAGAAGGTGATGGAGATCACCGGGGGCCGCGGCGCCGATCTGGTGGTGGACTCCGTCGGCGGCCGCACCCTCGAGCAGAGCGTGGCGGCACTCGCTTACCGCGGACGCATCAGCTGGGTGGGCGACGCGGGCCGTGACCCGAGCCCGCCGGATGTCGGCATGATCAAGGGCAAGAACGCACGGCTCACCGGCGTGTTCCTCGGCGCTGAGATGGGGCACGACCCCGCGCGCACGCATGCCATGATCGACACGCTCCTCGCGCGCGTCGCCTCCGGCGAGCTCGCAGTGGTCACCGACCGCGTGTTCGCACTGGCCGAGGCGGCCGATGCACACCGCTACATCGAGTCGCGGCAGGCGTTCGGTCGGGTGTTGCTGGCTCCCTGAACGATTTCAACCCAGCCGGCGTCCGGTCAGGCGGAACGCGCCCCGCCTGAACAGCCGACGGGCAACGAAACGACTCCCGACCCGGCTGACGCCGGCGGTGGTGGTTCCGGCGGAGGCGACGGGGGATGTCATGAGATATGGGAGTCCCACCGTCACCTCCACCAGATTCTCGAGCGGGGCATCGAAGTCTCCCCCGAACGCCCCCACCCGGTCAGCCCTTCACTTTGAGAGTGACGCCGCACGAGGCGGCCAGGGTGCGGAGAGCCTTCTTGTGCGCGCGGGTCGGGGCTCCCGTGGGCCGCTTGAGCCCGTGCGAGGCGAGGCATGCCTGCTCCTCGGCGGTGAGCTTGTGGAACCGCTTCCACACCCCGCACGCCTGTGCCGCCGACTTGATGTTCGCCTTTCGCGCCGCGCCCGTCTGACCCTTCGCCGCGCTGCGTGCGGCGGCGAGGCAGGTCTCCTGGGCCGCCGTGAGGTTCACGAGCTTGCCGGACCCCTCGCCCTGCGCGGACGCAATCGGCGCTCCGCCCAGCATGATCACTGCTGCAACTGCGGCTGCCGCCACGGACTTCCTGACACTCATCGTGGTCTCTCCTTGCTTGTGTTCGCCGGCTTCGTATTGACCGGACCGTCTTGCGCTGAATCGTGCCAGACGAATCTTGCACCGACGTGCGGTGCTCCTTGAGATTTCCTGAAAGTTGCGTCTGCACGTCCCCTGACCTTGCCCACACGTGCAGGATTCGTTCAGGAAACCTCAAGGTTCGGGTGGAATACTCATCCGTGTGGGAGCAGCCGCGGGGCAGGGCCTTCGGGCACTCGTGATCGACGACGAGGAGAACATCTCGTACCTCGTCGTCTCGGCACTCACGAACAGCGGCTTCGAGGCGAAATCGGCTGCGACAGGAGCCGACGGGGTGTACCTCGCCCGCTCCTTCAATCCCCATGTCGTGATCCTTGACGTGATGCTCCCCGATGCGGACGGCACCGAGGTGGTCAAGCGGCTGAGGGAGACGGCCGTCACCGCGCCCGTCATCTTTCTCAGTGCGAGGGGCACCACAGACGACAGGGTGCGCGGTCTCACCGCGGGGGGCGACGACTACATGGTCAAACCGTTCGCCCTCGAGGAACTCCTCGCCCGCGTACACGCCCAGGTCCGGCGATCGGGAGCAGGGGCCGGGCCCACCATGCTGGAGGTCGCGGACCTCGTGATGGACACCGAGGCCCACCGGGTGTGGAGGGCCGGTGACGAGATCAGCCTCTCGGGGACCGAGTTCGCGCTTCTTCGCTTCCTCATGATGAATGCCGGAAAGGTGCTCACTCGTCCACAGATCCTGGACCACGTGTGGCAGTACGACTTCGGCGGTGACGGCGCGATCATCGAGACGTACGTGAGTCACCTGCGCAGAAAGATGGACCAGTCCAACCCGCGTCTCATCCACACCGTGCGCGGAATCGGCTACAGCCTGAGACCACCGCGATGACACTCCGCACACGGCTGGCTGTCGGCAGCATTCTCATCGCACTCGCCACGCTCGTGGGCACCTGGCTCGTGGCAACCAGCCAGGCCGACTACGTCCGGGAGAAGACCGACGAGCGTCTCTCCAGGATTCTCCCGGCTGCGCGCGTCGCTGTGCGCCGGATGGACGAGCGGGACAAGACGCCCCGGGCGCTTGTGTCGGCCATCTCGGATGCATGGATCGGCGAGATCGGCCCGGACGGGAGGCTCGTCGGCGTGATCACCCCCATCGATGACCCCGGTCTCGTCCCCGACTATGGCATCGATGACGTGTCGACCGGCCCATCCACACACGGCACGCTCTCCGGGCGCAGCGAGACCGTGCGCGTGGTCGCGACCGCACGTGTCTCGGGCGTGCACGTGGTTGTCGCCCTGCCGATCGACGAGCAGGAGTCGCTGCTCGAGGCCCTGAACCGCACGTCGGTGCTCCTGGCCACCACGGTGGTCGCACTGATCGGCCTCCTGTCATGGTGGGTCTCCCGGATGGGAATCACACCCCTGGTGCGAATGTCGGACTCGGCGCGCAGGATTGCGCGCGGAGAGACCGGGCACCGCGTTCCCCCGCAGCCCGGCAACGCGGAGGCTGCCGTTCTCGCCGAGTCCCTGAACGAGATGATCGACGCGCTGCGCGCCGCGGACGAACGGGTGAAGCAGTTCATAGCCGACGTGTCCCACGAACTGCGGACACCCCTCACGACGCTCCGCGGCTACTCCGACCTGTATGAATCAGGGGTTCTCACGGACACTGCCCAGGTGGCCGACGCGATGCGCCGCATACGGTCGGAGTCGGACCGCATGGCCCGCATCGTCGACGACCTGATCGAACTGCGAGGACTCGAGCACGCCCCCCTCAGCCTCTCCCCCTCCCGGATCGACGAACTCGTCGAGCGGTGCGCAGCCGACCTGAGGGCAGCGCATCCGCCGCGCAGTTTTGTGACCGCGTCGAAGGAGTGCACCGCACTGGTTGATGCGGACCTTGTGACACAGGCAGTGATGGCGCTCGGAACGAACGCGGCCGAACACACACCGATCGACACGGTGGTGACACTCTCGGCGGACCGCCGCGGGGGACGGGTGCGCGTGACGGTCAGCGACAACGGACCCGGCATCGAGTCGCGGCATCACCCCCATCTGTTCCAGAGGTTGTACCGGGTCGACCCGGGCCGAAACGGCGCCGCGGGTCATGGCGGGATCGGGCTGTCGATGGTTGCAGCGATTGTGACGGCACACGACGGCACATACGGCATCGAGTCAGCGCCGGGCGCAGGTTCGACCTTCTGGTTCGAGCTCCCCTGACCGACATTCCCGGGCACGTCTCAGGCCGGCTGGCTCTTCTCCCAGTTGGCCACCAGGGTTGCGTAATGGCCGCCGAGTGCGATGAGTTCGTCGTGCGAGCCGATCTCCGTGATGCGTGCATCGCTCACCACGGCGATGGTGTCGGCCCGGCGCACTGTGGTGAGCCGGTGCGCCACCACGATCACGCTGCGTCCGGCCATCAACCTGTCGAGCGCCGCCTCGATGAGCATCTCGGTGCCGGGGTCGAGGTTGCTCGTGGCCTCGTCCAGCACGAGCACCGCGGGGTCCACCAGTGCGGCGCGCGCGAGGGCGACTAGCTGGCGCTCCCCGGCCGACAGGCGCGACCCGCGCTCACGCACCTGCGTGTCGAGCCCCTCGGGCAGTGCCTCGAAACGGTCGCGGAGTCCGATCGACGTGAGTGCCGTGAGCAGCTCGTCGTTCGTCGCGTCGGGCCGGGCGATCAGCAGGTTGTCGCGCACGCTGCCGTCGAACAGGAACCCCTCCTGCGGGATCACCACGATCCGCTCGCGCAGCGACTTCATCGACGCGCGGCGCAGGTCGGTGCCGCCGAAGGTGACCGTTCCCTCCACCGGGTCGTACAGGCGCGCCATCAGTTTGGCAAGCGTGCTCTTGCCGGCACCGGTGGGGCCCACCAGCGCCAGGCGCGTGCCCGCCGGCAGGGTGATCGACACTTCATCAAGGGCCGCGCGCTCAACGCCTGCATAACGGAAGGTGACACCGCTCACCACCAGGTCACCGGCGGCCGGCAGGTCGACCGCGCCGGGTGCCTCGTCCACGTCGGGCACGGTGTCGAGGATGCCGAAGAGCTTGTGCAGGGCCGCTGCGGCCGACTGCAGCGTGTTGTACAGCTGGGAGAGCTGCTGCACGGGGTCGAAGAGCTGGGCGAGCAGCAGCACGAAGGCCACCACCGTGCCGAGCGAGACGTCGCCCCGGTGCACCAGCCACCCGCCGATGCCCACCACGAAGGCGGTGGAGGCGATACCGGAGAACTCGATGAGGCCGAAGTACCAGGTGCTCACCCTGACCGAGTGCAGATGGCTGCGGAACAGCGCCCGGTTGGACTCCTCGAAACGGCGGATCTGTTCGTCCTCGCGCGCGTATGCCTGGATCACGCGCACGCCGGTGATGCCCTCCTGCAGGGCCGAGAGGTTGGCGCCCACCTTCTCGCGCACCTCGAGGTACGCCTTGTTGGCGTCGCGCTGGAACTTCACCGACGCAGCGATGATGAACGGGAAAACGATGAGCGTGATGAGCGTGAGCTCCCATGACAGGGTGAGCAGAAGCACCAGGGCGAAAACGAGCAGCAGGAACGACGACAGGAACTGCATGAGCCCGAACTGCACCAGCTCCGACATGGACTCCACGTCGGCGGTCATGCGCGACACCAGGACGCCGGCCTTCTCGCGGTCGAAGAACGACATCGACTGGCGCTGGATGTGGGAGAACACCCTGCGGCGCATGATCTGCAGGAATCCCTCTCCGGCGGCGTTCAACTGGACGTACTGCATCCGGCTGGCCACATAGTTCAGGATCACCACGACGATGTAGGCGATGACGGCCGTGTTCAGCGCGGAGAGATCGTCGTCCTTGATGCCGGCGTCGATTCCGTGGCGCACCAGAACGGGCCCCGCGAGCGTGCACGACACCGTCACGCACACCAGCAGGAACGCGCGGAAGGCGTTGCGACGGAACTCCCCGGCCATCCGCAGGCTGCGCACCAGCACCACACGGGTCTGGGCGCGGTCGAGCTTGTCCGCCTCGTCCACACCCCCGCGGCCGCCGCCCATGCCGCCGCCACCGCCGCGCATGGCCATCATGGCGCCACCTCGACCGGGTCAGAGCCTGGCTTCTCGGTCATGGCGGCCAGCACCTCGCGGTAGCGGGCGTTGGTGTCGAGCAGTTCGCGGTGCGACCCGGAGGCCGCGATGCGGCCGCCGTCGAGCAGCACTGCACGATCGGCCAGCTCGATGGTGGCGGGCCGGTGCGCGATCACGATGGTGGTGCGGCCGCGCATCACCGTGGCGAGGGCATCGCGGATCTCGTGCTCCTTCGTGGGGTCCACGGCGGAGGTTGCGTCATCGAGCACCAGCACGCGGGGGTCGGCCACGATGGCACGGGCGATGGCGATGCGCTGGCGCTGGCCGCCCGACAGCGAGTACCCCCGCTCCCCCAGCGTGGTGTCGTATCCCTCGGGCAGCTGCAGCACGAAGTCGTGCGCACCCGCGAGACGCGCCGCACGCTCGATGACCTCGGCCCCCACGTCCGGCCTGGCGAAGGCGATGTTCGCGCTCACGGTGTCGTTGAACAGCAGCGTGTCCTCGAACACCACGCCCACCGCACGGCGCAGCTCGCGCAGGTTCAGCTCCCGGAGGTCGACCCCGTCCAGCATCACCGCACCCGCCTGCGGGTCGTAGAAACGCAGAAGCAGACGCGCGAGCGTGGACTTCCCCGAACCCGTGGCGCCGACGACTGCAACCGATTCGCCCGGGGCGATCGACCAATCGAGGCCCTCCAGCACGCGCACATCCGTGTGGCCGAGG
>JBMUAQ010000043.1:0-15359 GCA_049454855.1 Ilumatobacteraceae bacterium | reverse complement strand
CAGGTGCCGGGCCCTTCGCTCGGATGTGAACCGAGCAGAAGTGCTACTTCCGCTTGCCGCCCTTCTTCGCGGCCTTCTTGGGTGCGGCCTTCTTGGCGGCCTTCTTCGGAGCTGCCTTCTTGGCTGCGGCCTTCTTCGGCGCGGCCTTCTTGGGGGCCGGTGCCGCGGGGCGCTTGGTGTTGAGCTTCGGTGCCGGAGCCTTGCCGAGGGCGATGTCCTTGAAGCCCTTCAGCGCGGTGACCTTGGCGACCGTCTTCGCGGGGATCTTGATGGCCTCGCCGGTGGCAGGGTTGCGCCCCATGCGCGCGGGGCGCTTGATCTTGGCGAACTTCGCGAAACCGGAGAGGTTCACGACCTCGCCCTTTGCGACTGTCGCGAGGATGACCTCGATGGTCCCCTCGACTACTCGGGCCGCCGTCTTGTTGTCGACGTCGGCGTGGATACCTACTGCTTGGATGAGCTCACGCTTCTTCATGGGCTCCTGTCTAGTCCGTGGGTGCGGACGGAACGCGGATTTCCCTAATGAATTGCGCACCTCGCCCCGGGGCCCCGGGACATGACCCGGCCGTGCGAACCCGCTGGGCTCCTTGGGTACTGTGGACATGCGCGGCGGGGGCGGCGCAGGGGAGCAGGGGGAACATGGCACGCAAGGCACAGGACACCTCGATCATGCTGTGGGCGACGGCCGATCCGGCCCCGTTGCCGCCGGTCGAGTCGGTGAAGGTGCGGCCCGTGCCGCCGGACGGCACCGGTCACACCGCATTCCCCTACGAGAACCTGGCGTTCGAGGGCGGCGGTGCCAAGGGGTATGCCTACATCGGCGCCGTGAGGGTTCTCGAGGAGGAGGGCATCTACCCCCTGAACGTGCGGCGTGTCACCGGCACGAGCATCGGGAGCATGTTCGCCATGTTCGTGGCGCTCGGGGTGTCGAGTGCCTACATGGAGGAGAGGATCCCCGCCGACATCGAGTCGCTCGCCAAGGACGGCTCGGGCGGCGCACTCGGCGGTTTCCTCCGCGCGGCGCGGCGCAAGGGCATGAACCCGGGCCAGCGCCTGTACGAGTTCCTCGGCTCGATCCTGGAGGAGGTCACCGGCAGCCCCGATGTCACCTTTGCCCAGTTGCACGAGCGTTGCGGCCGCGAGCTCGCCGTGCCGGTGACGAATGTGACCCGCATGATGACCGAGTTCTGCCACGTGAAGACCACGCCCGACATGGCGGTGCGGGTGGCGGTGCGCATGTCGATGTCGCTGCCGGTGCTGCTGCAGCCGATCAGCCTCCGCACACTGCGCGAGAGCGTGGCGGGTGACACCACGGCCGAGATGTACGTGGACGGCGGGCTGCTCTGCAACAACCCCACACACGTGTTCGACGGGTGGTGGCTGTCGATGGACCCCCGCGACTCGTTCCTCCGCCGTCTGCAGCCGATCGAGCACGCATCGGCGCAGTACCCGCGCTCGGCCAGGTTCAGCCCGGCGAACCCTCGCACGCTCGGTTTCACGCTCTTCGCGGGGGAGGAGACCGACATCACCCGCAGCTGGTTGGTGCCCGGCGCCGAGCCGCCGCAGCGGCCCGACACCGAGGCTGCCCGCGAGTACGCACAGAAGGAGGCCGTGCGCGAGATGCAGAACAACTTGCAGCGACCGATCCAGCGGTTCCTGCAGAAGCTCGACGAGCACGACGTCGACAACGACGGCCGCATCTCGCTGGAGGAACTGCGCGCCACGTTGACCGACGGTTCGTTCTCCGCCGAGGACGCCGCCCTCATCTTCGGATCCGACGACATCGAGGAGATCTTCCGCCGGATGAACGCTGACGGCGATGACCGTGTGGAGTTCGGCGAGCTGCTCGCCTTCCTCGAGACCCGCGGGCTCGACGTCACGACCGCCCTGGTGGGCTTCCCCGCGAGGCCGCCGAAGAACATCGTGGAGTTCGCGATGAACCTGCTGGAGGCGGTGAGCCGCGACCTCACCCGTTCGAACCAGACGAGCGAGGACCGTCCCCGCACCATCCCCATCAACACTGACTATGTCGGCACCACCACGTTCAACCTGAACGCCGATGACCTCAAGTGGATGATCGAGTCGGGTCGCCGCCACACGAAGGCGTTCCTCGACCACAACCGCAACCGCTGAGCCGGCTCTCACTCATCGCGCGCGGCGCGCAGGTGCTCCTCGAGTGCCTCGATGAAGTCGTGCTGCGAGCCCGCCTCCGGTCCCGCCATCGGCCGGTGCGCGCGCACATGGTCGAGCGCCTCGGAACGCTCCATGCCGAGCATCATGCACACCGCGACTGCGGTGGTGCCCGCCCGGCCGATTCCGGCCGCACAGTGCACGAGCAGGCTGGAGGAGTCGCGGACGCGTGACGCAACGTCGGTGACGAACCCGATGGCGTCATCGAAGTGGGGGTAGGTGATGTCCTGCAGCGGGAACCACAGGCCGGCACCGCCGGCATTGCTGCGCTGCCAGCGCACGTAGTCGTCGTAGCGGCCGGCGAGTTCGTGCTCCTCCACCAGGCACACGACGGTGTCGATGCCGCGGCGCGCCCGCACCGCATCGGGGTCGGGTGCCACGTGGTGCTTTCCGCACAGCCACAGCCGGCCCACCGCGGCAGGGAGCGGGATCTCGTGGATGCCGCCGTCGGTGTTGAACGGTGCCCGGGGTTCGCTCATCGGCACGCGCGGCACAGGCCGGTGAGTGCGAAGTGACCGACATGCAGGTGGAACGCGTGCGCCGACTCGAGCGTGTCGACGAGTGGGTCGAGCAGGGAGGAGTCCACCTCGGTCGTCGCTCCGCACGACTCGCACACCACCGTCACCACGGACTGCGTGCTCCAGCGGTACACCGACGGGCCGTGGGCGTGGTGGCTGTGCACGATCACGCCGGCCTCCTCCATCTGGGACAGCATGCGGTACACCGTGGCCTCGTCGACGTCGCCGAGCGAGGCGTGGAGCTCGTCCGCGGTCAGCGGCTCGTCTGCACCGTGGAGCAGGGTGAGGAGTCGCTTCTTCGCCGATGTCAGGCGGCCCCCGATCGCCCGCAGCAGGCCCTCTGCATCCTCCACGGTGAGACCCCCGTGGGCGTGCCGGTGGGTGGGGGGTCGGTTGGCCACCTCCGCACCCTAACGACCCCGCCATCACCGGTAACCACTTGGTGGGCGGCCCCGAACCCCAAGCCCTATAGGGGGAATAGGAGCCCCCAGGTTCTTGTTGCAACCTGATTGCAACAGGGTTACGGTCCCTGTGGGCCCGGGTCCGGGCCTTCCCCCCAAGGAGCGCACATGCACATTCCCGACGGATTCATCGGCCCCGGCACCTCGGCGGTGACCGGAGCAGCCGCCATCGGCGCCATCGCGGTGTGCGTGCGTCGCGCAGGTGTCGACCTCGACGAGAAGCGCGCCCCGCTCGCCGGCCTCGCGGCGGCGTTCATCTTCGCCGCGCAGATGCTGAACTTCCCTGTTGCCGCCGGCACCAGCGGCCATCTCATGGGCGGTGTGCTCGCTGCCGTGCTGGTGGGCCCGTGGGCCGGTGCACTGTGCGTGTCGGTGGTGCTCATCGTGCAGTCGCTGATGTTCGCCGACGGCGGTCTGTCGGCGCTCGGTCTCAACATCATGAACATGGCCGTGATTGGCGCGCTCGTCGGGTACGCGGTGTTCGCCGCGGGGCGCGGCATCCTGCCGCGCAACCGCGGTTCGGTTGCTCTCGCCGCCGGCATCGCGGGCGGGCTCGCGCCGAACCTCGCCGCCGCCGGTTTCATGGTGCAGTTCGCGTTCGGTGGCAACGACGCAGCGCCCTTCGGCACGGTGCTTGCGGCGATGTTCGGCGTGCACACACTCATCGGAATCGGCGAGGGCATCATCACCGCCATGGCGGTGAGCTCGGTCCTTGCCGTGCGGCCCGACCTCGTGCACGGTGCCGCGCACCTCGCGGTGCAGCCGGTGGTCGTGCGCGAGAGCGTGGGGGTGTGACCATGCCGAGCACAGTCTCCAACCGGGTTCTCCTCGGCGCAGGCACGGCCGTTGCGCTCGCACTCGCGTTCTTCGTTGCACCGCTCGCGAGCAGCAGCCCGGACGGCCTCGAGAAGGTGGCCATCGAGAAGAAGCTCGACACCGGGGTCACCGACCACGCGGCCGCAAACTCACCCCTTGCCGACTACTCCACGTCCGGCGTGGACAACGAGAGGCTCTCCACCGGCATCGCCGGCGTGATCGGCACGGTGCTCACCCTGGGCATCGGATACGGCGTGTTCGCGCTCGTGCGCCGTGCGAAGCCGCGCGACGACGACCGGCAGCACGCAACGAGCGCCGCCTAGTGGGAACCGGCCACCGGCACGCGGGGTCACTGCACGTCCACGGCCACTCCGTGGTGCACGAGCTGCCCGCCGAGGCGAAGATCGTCGCGACCGTCGCGTTCGTGTTCGCCGTGGTGGCCACGCCGCGCACGGCGATGTGGGCGTTCGCGCTGCACGGGGCTGTGATCCTCGGCGTGGCGGCATCGGCCGGTCTGTCGCCGGTCACCGTGGCGCGCCGACTGGTGGTGGAGGCCCCTTTCGTGGCGTTCGCGTTCTTCCTGCCGGTCATCGGCACGGGGGAGAGGGTGTCGGTCCTCGGCGTCTCGTTGTCGGAGGCCGGTCTGTGGGCGGCGTGGAACATCCTCGCCAAGGGCACGCTCGGTGTCGCCGCCGCCACCGTGCTGGCCGCCACCACGAGCGTGCGCGACCTCCTGCTCGGTCTGGAGCGCCTGCGCATGCCGAGGGTGCTCGTGCAGATCTGCTCCTTCATGGTGCGCTACGGCGAGGTGATCTCGAACGAGATGAAGCGCATGCGCATCGCGCGCCAGTCGCGCGGCCACGACCCGCGGTGGATCTGGCAGGCGCGAGCCGTGGCCACATCGGCCGGCGCGCTCTTCATCCGGTCCTTCGAGCGCGGTGAGCGCGTGTATGTGGCGATGCAGTCACGCGGGTACACCGGTTCCATGCCCTCCACCGCGGAGCGTGTCTCCGGCGGCACGGACTGGCTCGTGGCGGCCGCACTCCCCCTGGCGGCCGCCGCAGTCACCTCGCTCGGGTGGGTGCTGTCGTGACGGCGGCACTCTCCGTGCGCGACCTCGCGTTCGTCTACCCCGACGGCCACCAGGCCCTGTTCGGTGTGAACCTCGACATCCAGCCGGGGGAGAGGGTCGCGCTGCTCGGGCCGAACGGCGCCGGCAAGACCACGCTCGTGTTCCACCTGAACGGCATCCATCTTCCCGCGCATGGGTCGGTGACGGTGTCCGGGTTGCCGGTCACGAAGGAGAACGTGCGCGAGGTGCGCCGCAAGGTGGGCATCCTCTTCCAGGACCCCGACGACCAGTTGTTCATGCCCACGGTGCGCGACGACGTTGCGTTCGGGCCCGCGAACATGGGCCTGCGCGGCGCAGAACTCGACGCACGCGTCGACGATGCCCTCGCCATGGTGGGCATGTCGCAGTTCGCCGACCGTCCGCCGCACCATCTGTCGTTCGGCCAGCGGCGCAGGGTGGCCGCAGCCACGGTTCTGTCGATGGAGCCCGACATCCTCGTGATGGACGAGCCGTCATCGAACCTCGACCCCGCCGCGCGCCGCGAGTTCGCCGACATCGTGAAGTCGCTGGATGTCACCATGCTCATGGTCACCCATGACCTGCCGTACGCGCTCGAGCTCTGCCCGCGTTCGGTCATCCTGAAGGACGGCCTCGTGGTTGCCGACGGACCCACGCGCGACATCCTCGCCGACGCGGAACTGATGAAGGCCAACAGGCTCGAGCTGCCGTTCGGCTTCGAGCTGCGCGGTTCCTGACCCTCAGCGTGTGCTGAGCGTCTTCACCAGCCGCATCGACGCCGCCCCGTCGGGGTCGGAGAGTGCGGCGAGCGCAAGGTCGTAATCGGGCACCCCGAGAACGCTGCCGTCGTCGGTGACCATCACGAACCGGTCGAGCCGGGCGAGGAACGTGCGGTCGTGGCTGACGGCGAGCACCGTGCCCTCGAAGCCGTCGAGTGCGGACTCCAGAGCCTCGCTCGACTCGATGTCGAGGTTGTCGGTGGGTTCGTCGAGCAGCAGCACGTTGTGGCCGGCCAGCTCCAGCATGAGGATCTCGAGGCGCGCCTTCTGGCCGCCCGAGAGAGTCTGGTACTCCTGGCGCGCCTGATTGCGCAGGCCGTAGCGCGCGAGTGCGGCCATGCTGCGCTCCTCCTCCACCAGCCGGTCGCGCACGATGTCGATGCAGGTGCGGCCCGCGAACTCCGGCCGGTCGTGCACCTGTGTGAACATGCCCACGCTCGTGCGAGGTCCGAAGGCGATCGAGCGGTCCTCCGTGGCGGTGGCGGCGAGAACGGCGGCGAGCAGGTGTGTCTTCCCCGTGCCGTTCGGGCCGATGAGGCCCACGCGCTCGCCGAAGTGCACCTCGTCGTCGAACGCCTGCACGAGGCCCTCCACGCGGGTGCCCCCGAACTTGATGACACGACGCGCACTGTCGGCGCCGCGGAAGCGCACGTGGATCTGCTGGTCGGGCACCGGTGGCGGGGGAGGGCCGGCCTTCACGAACTTCTCCCACCTCGTCTCGGCGGCGTTCGCCTTCGTGGCGTTCTTGAAGTTCTGCGCCGCACGTTGCTTCATGATCTTCATGTGGTGGAAGAGACGCCGCTCCTCGTCGTTCCACTGCTTGAGCGCATCACCCAGTTGCTCCTGCCGGGCGGCACGCGCGTCGGCGTACGTGCGGTACGGCCCGCCGTGCACCCAGCAGCCCGAGCCCTCCACGGTGACCACCTTCGTGGCCACGGCCGACAGCATCTCGCGGTCGTGGCTGACCATCAGCACGGTGGAGCGGCACGCGTTCAGCTGCTCCTCGAGCCACCTCCGCGTGGGGATGTCGAGGTAGTTGTCGGGCTCGTCGAGCAGCAGCACGTCGGCGCCGCTCGTGAGCAGCAGGTCGAGCACCAGGCGCTTGCGCTCGCCGCCCGACAGTTCCGACACCTTCCTCACCGCGAAGTCGTCCACACGTGTCTTCACGCTGCGCTGCGCACTGGCGGCCCACCTGGTCTCGAGGTCGTAGCCGCCGAGGTCGCCCCATGCCGACAGCGCCTCGGCGAAGCGCATGCCGTCGTCCTCGCCCGACATCATGGCGCGCTCCGCCGCGACGAGTTCGCGTCCCGCGGTGCGCAGCACGGCGGGCGCCACCTCGATCAGCATCTCGCGCAGGGTGTCGTCGGGCCGTGACATCCCGACGTCCTGCGTCATCGACAGGAACGACCCGCCGATCGCGAACTCACCGTCGTCGGCCTCCAGCACCCCCGACAGGATGCGCAGGATGGTGGACTTGCCCACGCCGTTGGCACCCACGATCACCGCGTGCTCACCGGGGGACACCGTGAAGGACACGTCGAAGAACAGTTGCTCGGCGCCGGGTGGCGCGTAGGCGAGCTCGGAGACGACGATCGAGGACACAGTCCTCGATTCTCGCGGTCCACGGACGTTTTGGCACTCTCCGACAGTCAGAGACTCCTGTATGGTGAGTGCCATGCGCAGGGGAGTCGCACTCGCACTGGTGCTGGTTGCGGCGACGGGAACGCTGTCCACCGCCGGCTCCGTCGTGGCCGCCGTACCGGCCGTCACGCAGGGTGTCCAGAACGTCGCGGGTCTCGGCTCGACGTACGTCGACACCAACACCGACGGCGGTGACTGGTACCTCGTGGGATACGGCGCGAGCGGAAATGTCGGCCGCCTCGATTCCCAGAACGGGACGTTCAACGCTGCCGTGAGAACGGGCTCGGCCACCCTCAACGCCTCCACATTTGTCCAGGGGGCGACCGAAGTTGCGTTCGCCTGGACGACCGCGGGCGGGGCGCTCCCCACCGGTGGACTCGACTCGTACGACAGGGCGGTCTCCTTCGTGCTCCCCGCCGCGGCTTCCATGACGCTGACCGGCGCGGCATCGCCGGCGGCCGGGACCGGGTCCGGGAACTTTTCTCTCGTCGGCACGTCGTCCGACCAATCGACGATCAGGGTCCGGGACATCGTCGGGACGTCCGGGCTGCCGAAGTACATGTTCATGCGCAACAAGACCCTCGGTGCCCGGTACGGATCGGCGTACGGCGTCGTTTCCAATCCGCAGATCAACAACCAGCTCGACTGGAACCCCGACGCACAGAACTTCAGTGCCGTGTATGCGGGTCATGATGGTTCGAACGGGTACGTGACGACCGGTGGAACGTCGAACGGTTACACGCCCGCCACGATGTCGATCTGGCTGCGCAAGCCGGCCGAATGCACGGAGTCACCCACAGCGAGCGGTTCGCGGCGCGTCGTGAAGTTCACCCGGATCGGCACCTGCACGTGGACTCCGCCCGCGGGCGTGTCGTCCGTCGACGTGCTCGTCGTTGCCGGCGGTGGCGGTGCCGGTGATGGTGGCGGCGGCGCGGGCGGTGTGCTCGCGCAGTCGTCGTTCGCCGTGACCGGTCCGGTCAGCGTGACGGTCGGACAGGGCGGCGCGGGCTCGAGGTTCCACAACGTGCGGCAGGTGGACAACGGCCGGCCCAGCAAGTTCGACTCCATCGTGGCGACCGGCGGCGGAGGAGGCGGCCAGTACGCCGGGTCGACTTTCGGGGCATCCGGTGGTTCCGGCGGCGGCTCGAGCGCCGACTACACGAACACGGCGAACAAGTCGACAGGCATCGCAGGTCAGGGATACGGCGGCGGTGTCTCGTGCGCCGGAGGGTACGGCGGCCCGGGCGGCGGCGGCGGTGCCGGTGGCGTCGGCCAGAACGGCGGGCCGACGGCATCGGATGACGATCAGTGCACCGGGACGAACACCGGGCAGAACCCGACGCGCGGCGGCAACGGTGGAGACGGGATCCAGTCATCGATCACCGGCACCGCGGAGGGTTACGGCGGCGGCGGTGGCGGCGGTGTGAACACCAACGGGGGCCCCGCCACGGGCGGCAGCCAGGGTGGCCGGGGCGGCGGCGCAAACGGCGCGTGGTGCGCGAACTGCACGGGAAGCAGCGCAACCGACGGGACCGGTGGCGGTGGCGGTGGCGGTGATGCCGAGGGTCGCGGCGGGGACGGCGGCAACGGGATTGTCATCATCTCGTACCTGCAGCCCGTCGTCACGACGACCACGTCGACCAGCCCATCGACGACCACCACGGTTGCCCCGACCACAACCGTGCGTCCGGTCGCGACAACTGTCGCACCCGCTCTCGAGATCGTCGTGAACGCCCCGGGGACGACGCTGGCTTCCTCGGGGTCGTCGGTGGCTCCCGGTGTGTCCACCCCCGTTGTTGTCACGCAGACGTCAGCGCCGACCTCGTCGAGCGCATCGTCGCTCGTTCCGCGGGCGTCGGCTACCGCCACGCCTGTCACCACCCCCACGACCGTCCCCAACAATGCCGGCGGTACGGTTGCTCCTCCTGTGCCGAGGGTCGCCGCGGTTGCGGCGGGCGAGGCAGGTGTCAGGATCGGCAACAGGAACGAGACCGCAACGGTGACCCGGGTCGACAATCAGCTGGTGGTGTCGGCAGGTCCGCTGAAGGCGATACTCGGCGGCGTCAACCCGGACGGGTCACCCCAGGCGCTCGGTCCGGACGGCAACGTGCGTCTGAGGCCCGGCGACACGGTGCGCATCACACTGTCCGGTTTCGAACCGGGGTCGCAGGTCGAGGCCTGGCTGTTCTCGAGCCCCGTGTTGATGGGCCGGGCCACCGTGTCGGGCGACGGGACGGTCACCGGCAACTTCGTCATCCCACGGAACGCGCCCTCCGGTGCTCACCGCATCGCGGTTGTCGCCCGCACGAACGACGGCAAGCCGGCCACTCTCACCGTGGGCGTGCTGGTCGGCGACTGGGAGAAGGAGGGCTCGATCACCGTGTGGTTGATCGTGCTGCCGATCGTTCTCGCCGTTGCGAGCGCGCTGACGCTCCCCGCCACGCGCAGGCGCCGCCGCGCCGCATAGCGGCCGCGCTCTCCCCGGTCCGGACCTCCGTCAGGACGCGGGCACGATCGCCCGGCGCACGGGGCGGTCCCAGCCGGTCTTGCCGGTGAGCGAGGGACTCGGCCAGAGTCCGGGCCCCATGTCGAGGATGCCGTGGTGCGAGCCGTACGCGCCGAGCAGGTTCAGGAACGACATCGCGTCGAACGCATCGGGCCCCTTCACACCGGTTCCCTTCCATGTCCCGTTCGACATCAGCTCGAGTGCGATCACGGGGCAGATGGCGGTCTGCCACAGCACCGCCTGGCTGTCGTACTCGCGCATGGTGACCTCGTTGTCGGCCACGTGGTACAGGTACACCTCACGCGGTTTGCCGTCGGCGATGCCCTTCACCCACGTTCCGGCACAGGTGCGTCCGTGCATGAGATGGCCGAGCTTCGCCGGGTTCGGGAGCACCGCGGCGAGCACGTCACGCGGTGCCACGTGCACGCCGCCGACGCGGATCTTCTCGGTGGAGTCGAGGCCGAGGTAGGCGAAGGTCTTCAGCCAGTCGATGAACTCCGCGCCGAGGCCGTACTTGAAGGTGACACGGTTGCACTTCACCTCGCGCGGGATCAGCACGACCTCCTCGTGCTCGACGTTCACGCACTCCACCGGGCCGATGCCGGCGGGGAAGTGGAAGATCTCGGGCTCGCTGAAGCAGTCGGTGGTGTAGAAGCCGCGCTTGCGTTCCCACACCAGCGGCGGGTTCAGGCACTCCTCGATGGTGGTCCAGATGGAGAACGTGGGCGCGAAGTCGAACCCGTCGATCGACAGGTTGGACCCATCGCGCACGCCGATCTCGTGCACCTCGTCGAAGATGTGGTCAGCGGCGTACCGGGCGAACACGTTGCTGAGTCCGGGCTCGACGCCCATGCCCACCAGGGCGAGGATGCCGCGCTCGGCCCACTTTGCGTCCTCGTCGAGCTGGTCCTGGCCCAGCATCTTGCCCGGCACGTTCCAGCGGTCGGTGGCGTGGGGCTCCGACAGGTTCATCGCCATGTCGATGTAGCTGCAGCGTGCCGTGTAGGCGGCCTCGAAAATCTGCGGGTTGAGGCGCGGGTCGCACGCGTTGACGATGACATCGGCCTTCGTGCGCTCGATCAGGGCCACCAGCTGCTCGACCGAGGATGCATCCACCTGCTCGGCCACGAACTTGCCGGGGTCGTCGAGCGCCTTGATGGCGTTCTCGGCTGCCTCCCTCGAGATGTCGGCCAGGACGAAGGTGTCGAAAAAACCCCTCGTCTCGGCGATGGACGCCATCGACGCCCCCACTCCGCCTGCTCCCACTACGAGGATTCTCATGTCTCTGCACCTCGACGCACGTGCGCGCGTCACTTTTCTCCTTCCTCCGAGGCTAGTGGGAGAATCACGCCATGTCATCGGGGCCCGACGGTTTCGCCACGTTCGTGGCCGATCCCGAGGTGACCAGCGTCCGCCGGCTGCCGATGCGCAACCCGAACGTGGCCCCCATCGACGACCGCATCGACCTGAACGGCAGGTGGTCCGTGCAGAGATTCGCGCACCCCCGTGACGTTCCTCATGCGGCACTCGCGCGCGACACGGACGATTCGTCGTGGCCGCAGGTGGAGGTGCCCGGCAACTGGACACTGCAGGGTCTCGGCGACCTGCCGCACTACACCAACATCACGATGCCGTGGCAGGGACAGCCGCCCGCACTTCCCGACGAGGTGGCGACGGTTGTGCACCGCACGAGGTTCGTGCCGCCCCGCTCGTGGGAGGGCCGCTCGGTGGTGCTGCACGTGGGTGCCGCCGAGAGCGTGCACGGCGTGTGGGTGAACGGCACATTCGCCGGCTACGGCACCGACAGCCGTCTGGCCAGTGAGTACGACGTGACACCGTTCATCGAGCCGGGCCGCGAGAACGTGCTCGCAATCGCGGTGGCACGGTTCTCGGCGCAGAGTCATGTGGAGGACCAGGACCAGTGGTGGATGGCAGGACTCCACCGCGGTGTGTTCCTGTGGGCGAGGGACGCCGTGCACATCGACGACGTCCGGGTCGACGCCGGTCTGCGCGACGACAACACCACCGGCACGCTGCGTGTGACCACCACTGTGGCGTGCGCCGACGGTGCGGCGGTGCCGGCCGGGTGGCGCACGGAGGTGGTTCTCTCGACCGGGGAGGGCCGCACGCTGCGCTCCGTTTCGGCCGATGTCGCAACGAACACCCTGCCGTACGTGTTCGCCGGTCACGTGGCCACGGTGGAGTGCGACGTGCAGAGGGTGCGGCCGTGGTCGGCTGAGATCCCCGTGCGCCACCTGGTGACGGTGTCGTTGGTCGACCCGTCGGGGCGGACCGTGCAGACCGTCCGCCAGTGGGCCGGGTTCAGGCGCATCGAGATCCGCGGGGGGAACCTGCTGGTGAACGGGTCGCGCATCATGGTGCGCGGTGTCAACCGCCATGACCACCACCCGGAGCGGGGCAAGGCGGTGACGGCACACGACATGCGCGAGGACATCCTCGTGATGAAGCGGCACAACGTGAACGCGGTGCGCACCGCCCACTACCCGAACGACCCCGTGTTCCTCGACCTGTGCGACGAACTGGGCCTGTACGTGGTGGCCGAGGCCAACGTGGAGAGCCACGCGTGGAACAACAGCCTGTGCCACGACCCCCGCTACCGCTCCACCATCGTGTCGCGTGTGACGCGGATGGTGGAGCGCGACCGCAGCCACCCGTGCGTGATCATGTGGTCGCTCGGGAACGAGAGCGGGTACGGCGAGCCGCACGATGCCGCCGCCGCGTGGATCCGCGCGAACGACGGCAGCCGCCCCGTGCACTACGAACCCGCCGTGTTCCACACGAACTGGGTGGACGGCGGGCTCGCCGCAAGTGACGTGGTGTGCCCGATGTACGCGCCGATCGACGCGGTGGTGCTGTACGGGCGCATGGTGGGCGAGGGGAGGGCCACCCGTCCGCTCGTCATGTGCGAGTACAGCCACGCCATGGGCAACTCGAACGGTTCGCTGTCGGACTACTGGGATGCGTTCGAGAACACCCCGGGCCTGCAGGGGGGGTTCGTGTGGGAGTGGAAGGACCACGGCATCTCGCAGCAGCTCGACGACGGCACGAAGCGTTTCGCGTACGGCGGCCAGTTCGGCGACTCTCCGAACGACGGCAACTTCGTGGCCGACGGGCTGGTGTCGAGTGACCTCGTGCCGCACCCCGCCATGCGCGAGCTCGCGTGGTGCCACCGTCCGGTCTCGGTGACGCTCGCAGGCAGGGGTTCGCAGGCCGTTCTCGTGGTGCGCAACCGGCAGTCGTTCCGCGACCTCTCGTGGCTGCGCGCCGACTGGGAGTTCGTTGTCGACGGGGAGGTGACGAGGCGCGGCCGGCTGGCAGTGCCGAGGTGCGCGGGCGGTGCGACCGTGCGGGTGAAGCGTCCCGCGGTCACCGTGCCGCGCGGCGCGCGGGATGCGCGGCTGCTCGTGCGCTGGACGGCACGTGCCGACGAGCCGTGGTGCACGGCGGGGCATCTCGTGGCGTGGGACCAGGTGGTGCTGCGCGAGTCACAGCCGGCGAAACCACAACGTGCTGCGGCTGCCCGCGGTGCGGTGCCGCACGCCGAAGCCGCGGCCGTGGATCCGCAGCCCACGATCTGGCGCGCCGCGGTGGACAACGACGGGTTCAAGATCATGCCCGGCACGACCGGGTTCGGTCAGTCGCTGCGGCGCTGGGTGTCACAGGGTGGCGACGTGCGCGGCGCCGCGCTCATCGACCACTCCGCGACCCGCACCGTCACCTCCGACGGCGTGCACCACATGCACAGGTTCCGTGTGCCGCCGCACCTCGACGACCTCCCGCGCGTGGGGGTCACCTTCCCCGTGCCCGCGCGCTTCACTCAGGTGCGCTGGTTCGGTGACGGCCCGCACGAGTGCTACCCCGACCGCCGCGCCTCGGCGATGCGGGCCGTGTGGTCGGGTGAACCCGACGAGCTCCCGTACCTGGTGCCGCAGGAGTTCGGTCTGCGCACCGGCTGTGAGTGGTTCGAGGTGGTCGACCCCACGAGCGGTGACGCCCTCCGTTTCCGCAGCGAGGGCACCCCGTTCCATGCATCGGCCCTCTGGCACACGGCGGCCGATCTCCACGCGGCGCATGACGCGACGCAACTCGTGCGCCGCGATCACCTCACCGTGCACCTCGATGCGGCGCACCGGGGCCTCGGCACCGCGAGCTGCGGCCCCGACACGTTGCCGCGCCACAGGCTGGGCGCCGGTACCTACGTCCTCGCGTTCACCGTGATGCTGGTTCCCGGTCACTGAAACTGGTTCACTCAGGGGCCAACCGGCCGGTGAGGACTGGTGCATCGTTCAGTTTTGGATGACAGATGCACATGCATCGGTCACACGGGGAATCAGACGGTGACGGCACGTGTTCCATTCCATGAACCATCCGGTTCGAATCCCCCAACCCCCCAACCAAGGAGTCCACAGTGACCAAGAAAATGAAGATGATCGCAGCGGCAGCTGCGGCGGTGCTCACCCTCGCAGCGTGCGGCAGCGACAGCGATTCGGCCGACACCACGATGGCGCCCGACACCACCATGGCCGCCGAGGCCCCGGGCACCATCGTCGAGGTGGCGCAGGCCAACCCCGACTTCTCCACGCTCGTCGCGGCGGTGACCGCTGCCGGCCTGGGCGAGACGCTCTCCGGTGAGGGCCCGTTCACGGTGTTCGCGCCGACCAACGCCGCGTTCGAGGCACTGCCCGAGGGTCTCCTCGAGAAGCTGCTGCTCCCGGAGAACAAGGACACCCTCGTGAAGATCCTCACCTACCACGTGGTGGGCGCGAAGGTGATGGCCGCCGACGTTGCCGCGGGTGACGTGACCACTGTCGAGGGTTCCACCTTTGCGGTCACCACCGACGGTGGCGTGACGATCAACGGCGACACCACGGTGACCGCAACCGACGTCGAGGCGTCGAACGGCGTCATCCACGTGATCGACAAGGTGATCGTGCCGCCCACGGTCGACGTCGCGGCGCTCTAGAACCAGGTCACTTCCCTACGGACGGGCCGGCTGAGGGGGCAACCCCCCCCGCCGGCCACGTTCGTTCCGGGCCTGCACATCGCCACCACGCAGCCGCCGAAGCCGCCGCCGGTCATGCGCGCACCGAGCACGCCGGGTGTCGTGACAAGTTCCGCCACCGCACTGTTCATGGCCGGTGTGGACACCCCGTAGTCGGCATCGAGACTCCGGTGGCTCGCGGTCATCAGCCCGCCCGCCCCGACGAAGTCCCCGGACTCCATCGCCGCGGCGAACGCGAGGACACGTTCGTTCTCGGTGACGACGTGCCGTGCGCGCCGCCGCACCGTGTCATCCCCGATGGCACCCACGTCGATCAGCGAGGCATCGCGCAGCGG